>CAZMYG010000169.1:0-5985 GCA_964570465.1 uncultured Planctomycetales bacterium | reverse complement strand
TCCCTCCGAGTTTATTTCCAACTTTTACTTTTCCCCCGCTAGTTCCGGGCTCAAAACCAGTAATCGCGGCCTTCACCAAAATCTCTGCGCCTTCTAACTCTCCAGTCGGAGCTGCCGTTTCTTTCTTCACGCGACCGGAAGCGCCAAGATCCTGCTCATCCATCACCGCTTTGAGGTTTTGTCTTTCTAAAACGATATAGCGATTTGTTTGGAAAAGCTCGGTAGTCAACATATCTCGCAACCCAGATCCGTAGGCAGCTTTCCAGTAAGGTCGGTGTCCGCCACCAATCTTGTCTTCAAATGCAGTGACCGCAATACGGGCCTTGGGACCGTTGTAGGCTTCTAATTGAGCAGACTCCATATCTGCTCCTCCTCCTTCGCGCACGGAAGCAGAGCCCGGTAAAGCACAGGCCACACTCAAAAAAATCAGAGGCAACAATGCCGCAAACTGTGAGAAGGCCACTAGAGAACGGTTTTTTTTCATCGCGTCAGTCTCCTGTTATCAATCGAAGTCAATCAGTGCAACAAATCGAGTGCGCTTCCGCAAAGCCGGCGAAGTGGTTCGGCCCAAAGTCCAAAGAGAACCGTGCTGGCGCCTAAAACAAAAAGCAAACTGGCGAAAGCAGGCTGTGGAATTGCTGCAAACTTCGCCTCGGATTCGGGATTGAGGTAGAGGGCCTTAGCAATACGGAAATAGTAGAAGAGTGAGATTACAGAATTGAGCGCCACTAGAATCGCCAGCCACATCAGCTGACCATCAATGGCACCAAGAATGAGATAGTACTTGCCGAAAAATCCTACTGTCGGAGGAATTCCTGTGAGCGAGAGCAAGAAAGCGATAAAGCAGGCTCCAGCTAGCGGCGATTTCCAACCCATACCACGCAAACTATCTAAACTGTCTTGGCCGGTTTGATTTGCAAAATAAATCGCGCAACCAAAGGCGCCGAGATTCATGAAGTAATAGGAAACTAAATAGAAAAGTGTGGCCTGAAAGGCGGGCTCAACGAATTTCGAAACTCCTACTTTCATCACCGCGAGCCCCATCAACACATAGCCGGCATGAGCGATGGAAGAATAGGCGAGCATTCTCTTAATGCTGGTCTGCCGTAAGGCCGCGAGATTTCCGAAAGTCATGGTGATCGCGGAGAGCAAAGCTAAAAGGCTTCCGACATTGCCAATGAATTCTTTATTACCTTGGAAAGCGCCACCGGGGCCTTCTGGTACTAAGAATCCACCAATCAAGAAACGCAACAGAGCGCCGAAGGCCGCTGCCTTACTAGCCACTGCAAGGAAAGTCGTAACCGGCGTTGGCGATCCTTCATAAACATCCGGGGTCCAGAAATGGAAAGGCACTGCGGAGATTTTGTATCCAAAACCGACGAGAGAGAGCGCAATCGCAAGACCGATCGCGACATTGGGACCATTTTGCGAGAGATGGTAGCCCAACACGCGAATATCGAGAGAGCCGGTCAATCCATAGATCAAAGAAAGACCATAGAGCATCAAACCAGAAGCCAGCGCGCCGAAAATCACATATTTCAGAGCCGCTTCTCCAGAACGTCTTTCGGATTTGAGATAACCCGCAAGCACATAGCTTGAGATACTCAGCAATTCCAAAGCGAGATAGAGCAAGAGCAAGTTATAGGTAGAAACTAAGAAGAAAATCCCCAGCCCCGCAGAAAGCAAAATAAAATGGAATTCTCCAGAACCATCCTTGGGAATTTCTTTTGCTCCAAGAGTAAAAAGGATCACAACAATTAAGGAAGCTACCGCGAAGAGTTTGAAGAAAATCGAAAACTTATCGACGGTGACCATTCCAAACACAGTCGCTTCGCCATGTCCGTAGAGATGCCAGAGAAACCAACCCGTCGCGAGCAAACCAAAAATCGCCATCCAACCGACACGGCTCGAACGTTCCCCTTTCGTCAATAAATCTGCGATCAAGGTCATGCAAAGCGTAAACGTCAGCATGATTTCTGGAACGAGATAGTGAAGTTGGTCGACGGTATTCATGTTCGGCTCAGCCCTTAAATCCGAGCTGATTGATTAAGCTGCGCAGTGCTGGCCCTTGAACCTCGAGCACAATCCAAGGAAGTATTCCCAAGACCACGCAAAGAATGGCGAAGGGCGCCTGACAAAACACTTCGCGGAAAGAGATATCCGAGAAGGATTTGTATTTTTCGTTGAGGGCTCCCATGAATACGCGTTGAACTGTCCATAGCAAGAAAGCCGCGGTAATCAAAATTCCAATCACCGAGATGACTACATGCACGGGATAAGCCTGGTAGCTTCCAATCAATGTCATCGCTTCAGAAACAAAGCCCGCGAGTCCGGGTAAACCAAGTGAAGCAAAAACACCAACCATACTGAGTCCAAAGTAATTGGGCATTTGTCTTCCAAGTCCGCCGAAATTGTTGAGCTCGCGATGGTGAGCGCGGTCATAGACAACACCGACTACCAAGAAGAGCAGGGCCGAACTGATTCCGTGAGTGAACATCTGGAACACTGCGCCATTCACACCCCAATCGCTCATTGCAGCGATGCCGAGTAAAACATAGCCCATATGCGAAACAGAAGAGTAGGCGACCAGCTTCTTAAAGTCGGTTTGCGCCATGGCTACGAAGGCCCCGTAAACAATATTGATTAAACCTAGCAGCGCGATTCCGTTGCGAATCCAGTCTTGGTGAAAGGCCTCTGGCGCAAGTGGAAGATTGATTCTCAAAATTCCATAGCCGCCTAATTTCAAAAGAATTCCCGCGAGGATAACTGAAATCGCTGTCGGCGCTTCGACGTGAGCGTCTGGCAACCAGGTGTGGAAGGGAAACACAGGAACTTTGATGGCGAAGCCAATGAAGAGGAAGATGAAAATCCAAGTTGTGAATTTCATCCCGAGTAATACACCACCTTCAAAGAGCCATCGTCCAGTTAATTGCCCTAATGCGGCTTTCCTTTGCAATTCGATCAAATCAAAGGTGCGTGTCGCCATCGAATCGCCAGAAGCGAGATAAATCGCAACCATCGCAATCAGCATCAGTACGGAACCAGCCAAGGTATAGAGGAAGAACTTAATCGCGGCGTACTCTCTTCGCGGCCCACCCCAAATTCCAATGAGGAAATACATGGGCAAGAGCATGATTTCCCAGAACACATAGAAAAGGAAGAAATCGAGCGCCATGAAAGTACCGGCGATTCCGGTTTCCAAGAAAAGCAGCAATGCGAAATAGCCTTTGACTCCTTCAGAGATTTTCCAAGAGGCAAAAACTGCGACAAACATCAGCAGCGCATTGAGCACAATGAGCGGCATCGAGATGCCGTCGACACCGACTTGGTAATTGATATGGAAATAGCTGATCCAAGGAAGCTTTGCCTGGAATTGCATCCCGGCAGAAGGATCAAATGGACCAAAATAAAGCCAAAGAGAAATCACCAACGGAATCGCCGTGACAAACGCCGCCCACCAGCGAATAGCGTTATGCGATTTCGAGGGGAAGAACAGCAAAGCTGCCGCCCCGATGGTTGGGATCAACCATAACAAAGTAATGAGCCAATGACTTTCCATTGCCACCTACCCTAATAAGGTAGGGGCGGCGCATGCGCCGCCCCTACAACAGTAAGAAATAAACTGCGACTCCAAAGGCACCTAAAGCCGCAAAAGTTGCGTATTGCTGCACTCTTCCCGATTGAAACATTCTGGCGACTGCGCCAAAGAGCTGGGTCAAATCAGCAGTTAAATTAACAAGTCCATCCACAAAAATTCGATCAAACCAGCCGCTAATCCACGCAATCGTTTTCCCGAAGGATCCGACACCATTCACAAGTCCATCGATGACATAAACATCGAAGGCGCGTTGTAACTTCGAAAGTCCGTAAGTTAATGCGATGACGGTCTTCTCGTAGAACTCGTCTACGTAGTATTTGTTTTTGACCATCGAATAAATCGAACCAAGATTCTTTGCCCAGTTATCTGCGGAGAGTTTGTGCCAATAGTAGAAAAGGAAGGAGAGCAGAATTCCAAATCCGGCAACTCCCAGCGAGGCATACATCGCCGTGTGATGAGCATGATGCGCCACTTCATCAGCTACCTTGTGAGGGGTCCATGAAACAGGAGAATGGACGAGTCTCGTGAACCAAGTCTCCGAACTCAGCACAGAACCCGGATTGAGAATCCAAATCTGTCCACCAATCACAGCCAAAATGCCTAAGACAATTAGCGGAATCGCCATCGTCGCTGGAGATTCATGTGCGTGATCGTATTTGTGATGGTCGCGCGCTTTTCCATGAAAGGTGAGATGAATCAGGCGGAACATATAGAAAGCAGTCATACCTGCCGCCGCGATCAACATCCAAAATGGCAAGGTATAACGCCAATCGTGACCCGTCATCGAATACTCAAGCGCGCTCGCAAGAATCCCATCCTTGCTATAGAAACCCGCAAATAGCGGCACTCCAGCAATCGCTAGAGTGGAAACCAACATGGTGAGATAGGTGATGGGCATTTTCTTTCGAAGCCCTCCCATCTCCGGCATCTCTTGAGTATGCACCGCGTGGATCACCGAACCTGAACCCAAGAAGAGACATGCCTTGAAGAAGGCATGTGTGGTCATGTGGAAGAGACCGACGGTATAACCACCTACTCCGAGCCCTGCAATCATGAAACCTAATTGCGAAATCGTAGAATAGGCGAGCACTTTTTTGATATCTGTCGCACAAATTCCAATCGTTGCGGCAAAGATTGCTGTGAACGCTCCCACGACAGCGATGATGAGCAAAACGTCGGGGGAAAAGAATGGATAGGCGCGCCCGACAAGAAAAACTCCAGCCGCAACCATGGTCGCCGCGTGAATCATCGCACTCACTGGCGTTGGACCTTCCATCGCGTCTGGCAACCACACATGCAACGGGAATTGCGCTGACTTGCCGACCGCTCCACCGAATATCAACAAACCTGCGAGAGCGATTTGTCCATCCCACACGGTTCCATTCAGTGTGGCGCTGCTCACCGCATCGTAGAGTTCTTGGAAATTCAGTGTTTGGAATTTGGTATAGAGAATGGCAATTCCAATGAATAGAGAAACGTCGCCCAATCGCGTCGTTAAAAATGCTTTCTTACAGGCCGCAGCCGCAGAGGGTTTCTCGAAGAAATGTCCGATCAGCAAATAAGAGCAAAGCCCCATCAACTCCCATGCGATGAAGAAAGTCATGAAGTTGTTGGAGAGAACCAAGGTGAGCATCGCGAAGGTGAAGAGCGAGATATTTGCAAAGTAAACGTTATAGCGTCGATCGCCGTGCATATAGCCAATCGAGAAAAGATGCACGAGGAAAGAAACCAAGGTCACGACAAAAAGCAGCGCCGCTCCGATATTGTCGTAGAGAATTCCAAAGAAAGCGCCGTCGTGATTTCCTGGACCCGCAAGCCAGGGATAGCCGATTTTGTAGTCCAGCGCCGAATCTATCGAAAATTTAGGACTCGCATGAGCGCCAAAAAAAACTTGGAAGAAATAGTAAGCGGCAATTCCTAAGGCGAGCGCCATCGCCGAAGTGGGCAACCAATCCCCTTTACGGGGCAAGAATCGCCCAAAGAAAATCTGAATCGCATAGGCAGCAAGCGGCAACAAAGGCACCGCAAGCAACCAGCCAAAGTCAGATTTTCCAAACCAAATCGATTCCATTCCCTAATCCCTCATCAAATCCGCGTCTTCTGGACGGATTGAATCGAAGAGCCCAAATACATTGAGAACAATCGCCAAAGCTACCGCCGCTTCAGCGACCGCAAGAATAATCACAAAAATCGTAAACATCTGCCCCTGCAACGCCGAGGCAGGATTGAATCGAGAGAAGGCAACGAGATTGAGATTCGCCGCGTTGAGAATGAGCTCGATGCCCATCAACACATAAATCAAATTGCGTCGCGCTATGATCATCACCACTCCGATGACAAGCAAAGCTGCTGCAACAAAAAGATAGGCGCCTAGGGGCATTTCACAA
>CAZMYG010000168.1:0-6004 GCA_964570465.1 uncultured Planctomycetales bacterium | reverse complement strand
ATCCAAGACGTGTACGTCATGCGCGTTCCCCTGTGTTAAGATTGCAACATCCTTACTTTTTATACCCGTAAATACGGGAATCTTTTTCGTCAATAAACTCAATCCAACTGTAGTGAGAACTCGTCCTTCTCACAATCTTATCCCAAAAGAACGTACGAGGGCTTGTTTGGGGACAGGAAAATCAAAAAAAGATCATTAGGAATTCCTTTTTGTTTTCTTAAAAGGGTTAATTGAAACGAGTTAGGGTTTGGTTGGGGGTTGATGGTTAGAGTTCGCGGATGTTTTTGTAAGGATGTTGTAAAATACTAAATATAGCTAAATATTAGGATATTGCTTTTTCGATAGTAATCCTCAGAAAGGGACAACGGCGTGTTATTCGGGAAAAGGGACATTGGCATCATTGCATTGGTTTTCGGGTGGGGCTGTGCCGATTATGTTGAACCAGTGCGAGTCTCAACTGTTCCTCTTACTTCTTTGGATCCAAGCATTTCTGCCTCTGTTCTTGGAGTGAATATCGGCTCAGATCGTGTGATAGATCGTTTGCAGGAGGTTTCTTTTTCTGCGGAAACGAGTGGGTCCGAATTGCCACTTTTATATTCTTGGCAGTTCGGTGACGGGCAGAGTGTGTCGGGTCGTGAGGTTTCTCATCGTTTTGAGAATCCTGGGCATTATCTCGTCCGCGTGACTGTCCGGGATTCGCAAGGAAACTCGGGAAGCGACGATTTAGATATCGAGGTGAAACTGCGAGAGAAGGTTGCCGTTTGGTTAGAGCTTTCCTTGCCGACGGAGAAACTGGAAAACGTTCTGGCGCAGATTCCCGAGGGCGCAGATTCTCAAATGACGATTCAGGAGTACGGGTTGCGTGCGCTCGAATATTTTTCGCAAGTGACCGACCTTGCTATCATCGAAACCCGCCCTTGGAATGTTCCGGAGCTATTTCCCTATCTGATGGAAAATAAGCCCAGGCATCTCAAAATCATTGGCGGGATGAAAACCATTGCGCTTCCAGGAATGTCACCCTTCAATCCAAATTGTGAGAGCCGGAATTTTGCTGACAGTGTTGGGTGGTCGGAAATTGCTAATTTTTCACGCGCGATTGTCGAGACAACTGGCGTAAACATCGTGTTGCTAGACAACGAACCCGCTTTGGAATGCTTTCACAACAATGCAGAAACAATTTCTGAATCTCAGCTTTTTACGGCGATGGCTCCACTGCGGGAAAGTGGAATCCTGTTTTGGAGTGGATTACCCGCAATTCAGAGAAGTTGGTCAGGCGCGACTCAATTGCATGAAAAAACGGTCACGCTAGTGAGCGCGTATCATCAAGCCCTTCCGAATAACGTTTTCCTGACAGCTTATGAATCCTGGAGCGACCCCTATTATTGGCATTCGGAGCTTCAGGCCGAAATGATCGCTGTGGTGGGGGAAGATCATGTTCTTGGAGGAGGAAAATTTTCTGCTTTTGATGGATTCTGGGACCGAACCGATTCGACTCCAGCGGAATTGGCGAATCCTTTTCTCAATGACACACCGGCATTTTCTCCTGAGCAAATTTGGCAATTGATGCAAAATCTCCCAGAGGGTCAGCAGATGCGAATTTACCCTATTTTTGAAGACTATATTCGTTTTGGTCGATCGCTAGCTGAAATCGGACAATGATTTTTTCTGTGACTTCAAAGAAAGAGTGATTTGGATCTCTTCGTTTTTTCGCTAAAATCCGCCACTTCCCTACTTCGTGCGTTAACCGGGCATTAAGCCGCTGAACCTATAATCGCAAACAGGGGGCTGAGCTTGCGCGATCACCGGTGCGCCAGAATTTCTGGATGCATCAGCCGCTCACGCAGAGGCTCCCACGTGAAGCCCTGGTTCCAGGCTTCCCTCGGGACGGCGCGGTGGGGTCTTTTCTAATGAGGGAAAAATGAAGAATCTATTGATTGCTTTACTTGGGATTTTGGCGGTAATTTTGGTTGTCATAGGAATTCGCAGTTTCACTTCGAAATCCGATCCTGCAACAACGACGACAACGGCGATGACTGCAGCGACTCCAGTGCAAAAGACTGCGCAGGACGCTGTGGCGGCTCCTCTCCAAGTCGAAACGACACCCGCAGCAGCGAAGAAGCAGGAAGAAGTTCCGGGTTGGAAGCCTCAGGCTTCTCCAGCTAATTCAAATTCCACAAAACCAGGCGATCGTGAGAAAGCGGTACGCGACGCTGCCGCAAAAATCGAACGCATTGCTGCGAAACCCAATGCTTGGGTGAGCGCTGGTCCAGAGTTGGATGCGGCAAGAAAGGAACATCTCAGCGCGGTGAAGGATTTGATTTTTAATCCGGCGGGCGATTGGAAGAGCGCCAAGTACACCGTTGCAAAGGGAGATTCTCTCGAGCGAATTCGCAAGAAGGTGATGGAAGCCGGATCCAAGGCGATTACGGTTGGAATGATTCGCAAGGCCAATCGTTTGGAGAAAGACATCATTCATCCTGGGGCTGTGTTGCGAATTCCACAGGAGGAAATGAAAGTTATTGTTGATCGCGCTTCTTACACCATGCGTGTTTACTTTGGCGATTTGTTAGTTGGTTTTTATCGAGTTGGTTTGGGAAAACCGGATCAGCCGACTCCGACGGGAACTTTTATCGTTGGCGAGAAGCAAAAAAATCCCACCTGGTTTCCTAAGGGCGAAAAGCCTGTTCCCTATGGAGATACCAAGAATCCTTTGGGAACTCGTTGGCTTGCGTTGAAGCTCAATGGCGCAGCAAGTGGCTACGGAATTCACGGGACCAATGACGATCAAGCGGTAGGACAGTCGATCTCACAAGGTTGTGTGCGCATGTACAACCCAGATGTCGAAGAGCTCAGCGAGATTTTGCCAGAGGGAACCACCGTAGAAATCCGCTAAGTTTTGAGTGCAATCATCAATCCTTAATTGCTTATTGTAGAAGCAAAACAACCCTTTCTGGATTAATTGAAACATCCTATATATTCGATATATAGTAGTGTTTTATCGGCCAACTTTCATGTTTTCCATGGGTTTGATGGCGCAATTCCGAGCGATGTTTTGGATTCTCGGTCTCAGTTTCTTTCTTTGCTTTTCCTTTGCGAATTGTGGTGGAAGTGGGGGAGGCGCTAGCGCCCCTGTCGATACCGATGACGAAGATCCCGATTCTGAGAATTCTCCCGAACCCATGACAGCGGCTCTGCGAAGCAGTGGAGTTGCACCATTCGCCGTTTTTTTTGATGCAGTACCTGAAGAGAACGGGGTCGTTCAGCCCGATGAGGATCATTCAAAGTTTTCCTATCGATGGAATTTTGGAGATGATGACTCAGCAACTTGGTCGACGAGCGGATTGAGCAGAAATACGGCAATCGGCTATGTAGCAGCCCATGTCTTTGAAAATCCTGGAACTTATGAAGTGAGTTTGGAAGTAAACGATCCTGCAAATGAGGAGAGTTATTCTTATGTGCAAACCATCACAGTGAGCGATCCAGAAACGGTCTATGCCTCAAGTACCATTTACATTTCTGATTCGCAGGGAAATGACACGACCGGAGACGGAAGTTTTGCAAATCCTTGGCGAACTTGGTCCAAAGGACTGCAGGAACTTTTCTCGACAAACGGACCGCGACGATTGTTGCTCAAACGTGGAGACAGTTTCAGTTTTAGTACGGGCAGTACGGTCAACAATCGAACCGGGCCTTATACCATCACAAGCTACGGAACTGGCGCTGCTCCGATCATCACCAGTAGTGGAAGCGATGAGGTTTTAAGTTTCGGCGCCAGCACTTCGGATCTACGCGTTTTCGACATCGAGTTTCAAGGATCGGGTACGGATTATGGAATTCGTCCGGGAACGCAAATGCTCATCTATCAATGCGAATTTTCCGGCTTTAACAATGCGATCACCACCTCAGATTTGTTCGGCAGTAAAGAACAAAACGTGATTGCAGATAACAACATCGAAGGGAATCTTGGCTATGGGATTTACTACAACTTTGGAATGCATGTTGCCATTCTCGGAAACGTGATTGATAAACCAACAGGAGGAACGCACGATCACAACGCGCGGACTTACATCACACACTCCTTGATCGGACACAATATTTTCCGAGGTGGCTCTGCAGGACGACATCAACTGAAGTTTGTAGGTTTTTTTCCGACTGGCAATCCAGATCGCTCCGCCGGTATGCAGACAGAAGCGGTCGAATACTCCATCGTCTCCGACAACGTCTTCGAAGAATCCTTCAATATGTCTTGGGTGATGGCCTATGGCGCCGTCGATGACACGAAAGACCAAAGAATTGAGCACTGCATTTTCGAGCGAAATCAATTCCGCGCGGATATCGGCACGCGCGTTTTTATCCACGGCGCCTGTCATTTCATTACCATCCGTAACAATGTTTTTGATGCCACGGGAAGTTTGGAAAACGTCCGAGCCATTCACATCACGCAAGACGGTATTGCTCCGGATCCTTACGAAGTTTCGGTTTTGAATAATACGTTTTATCGATCAGGTTCATTCGGTTTGACTGGTGTTGAGATTGGATCGATGTCAACGAATACTTCCGTTTTCAATAATCTCGGTAGTGCTGCAAGCTCAGGTGTGATGATCAATGGTTCTGGGACAGGGCTTAGTGCCGGCTCAAATCTGTGGACGGCTGCTGCGGGATTTATCAATTCCAGTGGAGGAAATTTTCATCTTCAATCCTCTTCTCCTGCAATTGATGCGGGCGCTGAATTAGATAACGTGCACGAAGATCTTGAATGGAATTCTCGCCCTCAAGGTTCAGCTTGCGATCTTGGAGCCTATGAATATTTGGACTAGAGACGTGCCGACGAATCTAGACTCAGTTGTTCAATCCAGGATTCTGGAATCCCAATCGGATCAAGAATCACTTGACCTATTTGCTTGATGCCATTTTCGGTTTCGAAAGCAAGTTTAGGTCGAATGAAACTCACAGTTTTCTCCGCTTTGATTGCAATTCCTAAAATTTCACCCGTGTCGGCGTGAAGCCCAGAGGGAATATCGACAGCGAGAATGGGGAAGCCACTTTCATTCATGACTTCGATCGCATGATAGGCAATGCCTTCGACCGGGCGTGTCAGACCGGTGCCAAAAATGGCGTCAATCCAGAGGATTTCGCCAGCCGCGGCGAATTTTAAAAGAGGCTCTGGAGAGCGAATGGGTTCTAGAATGACGGGGCATTTTTGCAAAATGTCGAGATGAAGCCGGGCGTCACCTGAGATGGAATTAGGATTTCCTAAGAGAAAAACCTTGAGATCAAATTCGGGAGAAAGCAGATGGCGGGCTGCGACGAATCCATCTCCTCCATTGTTTCCAGGCCCGCAAATGATAGCAATTCTAGTATATTGCTTTTCTTTCGCGAGCGCTCTTGCGGCTCTTGCAACTGCGGCGCCAGCATTTTCCATAAGCAGTTGTCCCGATAGCCCTAATTTTTGCCCCGCGAGCTGGTCTATTTCGCGTAATTTTGCGCTCGAAAATGCTTTCATAAAAAAATTATAACGGAGGCTTGACCTCCTTCGAAAGATCGATACTATCTGGAACCCCATTTGTGACGGGAAGTGTTTTGAAGGAGCGCAATGGGGCAATCAGCATTCTGGGGCCGTATGATCGGCCCAACGTCTCCAACAGAAACTGTGAGGCGTTTGTTCTTTGAAATTGAGATAGCCAAATTCGAGTTTTTTGTGAGCGCGATCGGAGCGTTTTCGCTTCGATCTATTTTTTTGATTCTGACAGAATCAAACATTCATAAGTACAAACAAGTGAAGGGTTTGATCCTGGCTCAGAGCGAACGTTGGCGGCGTGGATTAGGCATGCAAGTCGAGGGAGAAAGCGGGGGCAACTCCGCGAGTAAACCGGCGTAAGGGCGAGGAATGTGTGGTCAATCTACCTCAGAGATGGGGACAACCATTGGAAACGATGGCTAATACCCAATATTCCTACGGAACGGCATCGTTCTGTAGGCAAACGGAGGGGACCTTCGGGCCTCC
>CAZMYG010000167.1:0-6010 GCA_964570465.1 uncultured Planctomycetales bacterium | reverse complement strand
CGTTTTTGGATCAACACCACTGTGAAAGATCTCGTCGATATAGCCATGACGGAAGCTATGGCAATCAACAACCCTATCCTGGGAGTCCCTGGCCATTAAGAAATCAGAGTCCTTTTCACGCTGAGACTTCGTTTGTGGATCGTTCTCTACCTCCTTAATCCAACTCTGTCGAGCGTGATCAAGATCAGCTCTCAACATCTCGGCGGTTCTTTTTCCGACAACAGGGA
Organism: uncultured Planctomycetales bacterium; assembly: GCA_964570465.1. Classification (GTDB taxonomy): domain Bacteria; phylum Planctomycetota; class UBA1135; order UBA1135; family CAZMYG01; genus CAZMYG01. The sequence goes on along the minus strand of CAZMYG010000167.1, from coordinate 5,783 downwards.
ATAGCAACGTTCTTTGTGGTTTTCCAGATAACCAAGGTCGAAGTCGCTCCACTAGGGTAGGGTTGATTGGTTGAGAGTCAGTTCTACGTCTTTTGCTATACGCGGCACGAACAGTTATGGATGGAGTCGTTGCTTCGAAATCGAAATCTTCTGCTTGCAGTGAAGCAATTTCGCTGACCCGAAAACCGGTACCACTAGCAATTCGATAGAATGCTGCCCGATCCTTTCCATTCAGACCGAACCAATCCTCCTGAGATTTCTCAGTGGTTTCTATCAAAATGGTCATTTCTGCAGGCGAGAGAACCCGACGCAGATATCTACGATCTTCCGCGCTATTAAAAGCAAACCCGCGTAACCCGAGAAGGCGATCCTCACGTGACCGTCTTTCTTGGTAAAGCCAAAGAGAGAAAGTTTTCACCGCACGCAAATAGGCATTACCGGAGCGTAGACCAATACCATCTTCTTGTTTCTGGAGAACCTCTATCGTGGTTAGAACTATATGCGAATTTAAATCCGAGATTTTTTCTAGCTTTGCTTTCTTCAGGAGCAAACAGCGAAGCATCGACAAAGTTGCCTTCACATGTTTTTCTGTACCGCCTTTTGCTCGAAGTGATGATTCAAAGTCATCAAGATGGTTCGTGATAAGTTTTGCCTCATTGACGAGAAAATCTTCTTCTCGCGGATCAATCAAGCCAGATTTTTTCAAAGCTTCGTGTTCTTCAATTTTGTTTGCAATTCGGTTGGCAGTTGCAAGATCTCGTGTTCGAGCGCTTCTTTCTCGCCGTTTGCCTGTGCAGTCGAACCAAGACACTCGATAGATTCCTCGGACACCCTTTTGAAAGACACTTGCCATGGTTAACTCCTTTTGGATTGTTTCGACTTGCCAGCCTGAACAATTTGCAGATTCAAAACTTCGCCCAGCTTATCCAAAGTTTTTAAGGTGAATCCGGTCTTGCCGTTAACGAATCTGCTCAAAATTTCCTGTTCAATACCGCTCTCTTGCCAGATCCGGTAACGAGACTTTCCACATGTCAAAATGATTTCTCGCAGTTGTTCCGTTAGCTTTTTCCTTTTCACCATAGGAGAGAAAGTACTTATACTTAACAAAATATCAAGTCCTCTCTTTTGATTTTCGGATAAATTCCTCGACATCCCGAAGATCAAATCGGATTGCAGATCCAATTTTTCGCCTGGGCAATTTCCCAGAAACTCCGAGCGTCCAGACTGTACGTTCAGAAATGCCCAAAAGATCCGCCACTTCCTTGGAATTTAGAAGTCGAGGCAATGCAAGGCTCCATGAAGAAGAGGATTCACTCTTATTCATTGGGATCCCGTTCTTCTGATGATCGCGCGGACTCCTCAGCTGTTGATCGTGATAAGCCTCCCTCGAACTCCTGAATGGCTGCGCGTTCCTCAAAATCCTCTTTTTGTTTGTCTTGCTCTGGGAGGAGGGGCTGCTCTATTCCTTCCCCAACCCCTGCAACCGCGCAACCCTTCAATTTCTCAGGCTCGGGTAGTATCACCTGCTCGTTTGGTAGGGGATCTCCTAAAATCAACTTCGCCGGGTGTCCCTTTCTGTCTTCTAAATTCTCAAGGAATCCCTTCTCTTCTGCTGCTTTTACTCTTCGAGAGACAGTTGATTTGTCTAACTTGAGAATTTGAGCGATCTGATTTTTGGATACTCCTTTTTGGGGTAAACCTTCTGTGAGTTGCCGGACGGCTTCAACGGTTTGTCGCACTGATTCTGAAACACCCGCGTCAATCTCATGAGCAATCAGATCGACCACCAGGTTTCGAACGACGCGATAGTCTTCAAGCGAAGCAATTATTTCCCCGTTTGGATTTTTGCTTCGAGTTGCCTGGTGGAGAATAGCATGTGCACAAATGAGGTTTAGTACTGTCCTAAAGTCTCGACGAAGACGAACTGCAATAGAAGGAATCTCCGCTGCCAGAGCTTCGGCATAGGGAATCGTTACTTTGTGTTCGGCAGTTTCCAGCCATTCCTGCAAAGCAATCCATGGTTTAAGCGCATCTTGGTCTGAGGGAATCTTGCGAGCTAACGATTTCAATATCGCACTTGTTTGCTCGGGACTGTCTGATACAGGAATAGATAGCAGTCGAGTTTCATTTTCAGGATGAATGCGAATTGCTGTTGTCGTAACAATCAATCCCGTCGGTCCTTCTCGCTCGATGAATTTCGTTTTGATACCGTCCGTTGTTTTTTCGACGGTCTCGTAACGAATTCGCCCTTCGGAAAGCAACGAGCGCATTAGGTATGAGGCAAATTCCCCACTTATTCCAACAGCTTCATAAATGACAAGGATTCTGTGAACCAGAGGTTCCGGTGAATAAGCGAGAGCCCGTTCGGACATTGCAGAGAGTGCGTAATAAGAACTAGCAGGACAATAGTTGAGGACTGATTGAACAAGATACGACTTGCCGGCCGACGAAGGACCTTTGAGAACTAGAGAGATTGGACGATCCAAAAGTCGACTCACCACTGCAAGGTAAATTAGCTGGGTAACCTTTTCCTCACCGACAACTCCACGCTGAGTAAGCGATTTTTTTAGTTGATCGAGTACGCTGGGACTCCGAGCTAGAGTCTCACATTGCTTCCAAGCTTCTTGATTTTGTTTTTGAGCTGTTTGCGCTCGGAATGTCGTCCATGGAATTGCGGAATCTAACAACTTTTGAAAGGTATCGCGAAATCTCTGGGGGTTGCACAAATACAACGCTGAAGGATCTTTTGCGCTCTTCTCGAGGCGGACCAGTCGGACTCGGTCGCAAATTTTGGATGTCTCAAGCCATTTTAATACAGTCTCTCCGCCACGGTCCGGTTCGATCAGAACATAAATCAGAGGAATGTCTTTTAGGTATGAAGCCCAGCTGTTATCCCAGATGCTCGCACTTGGAAGCCCTATAGCTGGGAAATCATGGTGCCAAAGCGTTTGCGCGTCGGAAGGCCCTTCAACCAAAACTACGAATCCTTTTTTCCTGGCATCATCAAGTCGCCAAAGGCCATATAAGTGGGTTTTTGAACCTTTCTTCCAACGAAATTTATTCTTTCCTTCTAGAGCGATTCGAAATTGAACAGTTATGGTTTTTCCAGTGTCGTCAAGATAAGGAATTCGGACGGCGGGTTTTCCTTGGTAAGTGATATCGGATAGTTCGCAATTCTTCAGAAAATCGATAGGTAGTTTTTTCTTCTCAGCGTACTCGGCTAGTGTGCTGCCGCCCGAGGGTTGCAGTGTTGCGTTGAAGTTGGCTGGGGAATGCCTCCCCCCCGCATCTTTTTTACGGAAGAGATTCTTTATTTCTAAATCAATAGATCGGAGGACATCTTCCGTTCGACATCCAGCAAAACAGTGCAATAAAACACAACCATCATTGCCGATTCCGATCGAGAGACTTTGGTTCTTGTCTTCGTGGGCTGGGCAGAGGGCTTGCCATTGTTGTTCCGACGTTTGTTTAGTTCCATCGAGCTTTGAAAGGAGTGTCTGCAAGTGCGTTGGGATAGCCATGCTTCACCCCTCCCTTCGGAAGTGGTCGATCTTGATCGCGCAGGTTTCGCAGTAGTATTTCTTAGTTTTTGGATCAAATCCGCTAGGCCTATTTTCAATGCTGTGCTGGCTACAATTGTCGCACGAAATTTTGCCGTCCCGGTCTCGACGGCCTTTTATCGTGTCTATAACTTCCGTCAGGTCAAATCGAATTGCTTTTGGTGAGACCTTAAGGCTAGGAATTAACCCGCGCCTCGCCCAGTTTTTGATTGTGCTCGGGCGCAAGCCCAAGAATTTGGAAATCTCTTCCGCGGTAAATAACTTTTGCATGACTACCTCCAGCCATAGGAAGCCTCATGCAAAAAAGAAATGCATACTCAATGCATGCTATTGCATATTAAATGCTTATGACGTGCATAGTTTTTATGTTGGGTCTTAGTCAGTCTTGGCTCTCAGATAGCCGTTGTCTTTTCGTAAGACCATCCCGCCGCTTGCCCAAATCCAGAGTTTCCGGGTCAGTAGGATGTATTCTTGCAATTAAAGCAGCCTTCTTCTCGTCAGGGAGAGAGCCAAGATAAAGAAGCCATTTCTCCATCACATCAATATCTCGGCTAACTCTGTATTGCTTTTTGCGGTCCCCATAAAATTTTTCTGCGGCATCCAATTGATTCCACCCTTTGTGACAAAAAGAGTAGATCTCATATTGTTTCTTTGTAGGTTTTTTTGGATCCTTGGTTGGTGGAGAGTTAGCTACTTGTACCGTGTTTCGTGGGCCTATTTCACTCTTCGCTGCACTTACCGAATTCCTTACGTCCACGCTCCTCACGTCTATTTCAAGGCTCTCAATGATTTTCGGAAAAATTGAAATAAGAGGAAACAGTTCACAAAAACTCCAGAATTGGCCCGTTAGGCCCGCATTTTTTCCAAGGACATTGTCAGGCGATTTTATTTGAGGGAGATTTGCCCAAATTGGAAGTCTTGTTGTCCGCGCTTGGACTGCCCTCCAGATGTCCCGATCAATGTCTCTTTGTTTGCGCCATTCTTTGGAAAGTTTTAGGTTAATTAACCTTCGACGTTTACGGCGACTCTCTTCGTCATCTGAGAATTTTTTTCTTATACGAGAACCCGCCAGAATTTGCACTTGTCGACCATAGAGTTCCCTCAAATCGAGAGGCAGTTGTTCAATTTTTTTTGCTTCTAGCTTAGGACTATCCCCAACCGCACCTCGGAGGACACATAAAAACAAATAGAGTTCTCTTGCCGCTTGCAGGGATGATTCCGGAGAAACGGTTGAGGGCGTGACGATCGATTCGAGATTTTCATACATGACACTGCTCTTTCGTGCCTCGCCCTGGTTTGAAATCGGCAGAGGAGGGGCCCAGAGCAAGCCCCCAGTATTAGGAGCAACCCTAACACCTTCCTCCGCCACAAGATTTTATCCACCTCTCGGACGTACGGGGAGTAGGGTAGTTTTTTCGTTCCCTTTTTTTGGAGAGCTGACCCGTGTTTTTGGATCGAAGTTTATTCCTTGGCCGCACGAGGAAATAATCCCTGAAGTGTCCCTATCGACTTTTACTTCAAGAAATTAGGATGTCCGAGTTGATTTCTGAGGCGGCGTTTCTACATATTGCAGCATCATTGAAGAGACAAATCGTGCGGTAATTTAGGAGGGTTTTCCATGGGTTTTGACGAGATTTCTGAGCCGTTTTCAAGTGAGGAAAAACTAGAGAAAATGAAAACGGATTCCTGGGATCCTCTCAGTAAACGAGAAAGAGCTCGGCAGGTGGTAGATGCTCTAGTAAATGAAATCCCCAGAGTTGGACGACCCAGTATTCGACGGGAGCTCGAGCAAAAGCTAGATCACGCCAACGTGAACGTTGAAGAATACCTTGACCTTTGCAGTCAAGGGAACCTTCGCGAGGAGATTATTGCGGCTTCGATCGATCGTTATCTGGTGCCAGCTTTTCCAATCATTCTGAAGAAGCTTTCAGAACAAGCTAAAGAAGGCAAAGCATCTGACGTGAAGATTGTTGTGGATCTCATGAGCAAAGTTTCTGCTCTTCTCTCCCAATTCCAAAAACGAAACGAGAACCATCTCCACCTTCACTATGAGAAAATGCCCGAAGGACAATTGCTCGAAGAGGGTTTGTATCAATGCAAACAGTTTCTCAAGATGCAGCTGCAACTTCCCGGTGGCCGAAAAATCGTGGAACAACTTTTTGAGGGGCTATTGAACGAAGCCGACCGTCGCAATGGCAAGTGGTCCGGACCCGGCTCCAAATG
>CAZMYG010000166.1:0-6012 GCA_964570465.1 uncultured Planctomycetales bacterium | reverse complement strand
GTGATTCCGATTGAAATTCCTCCGCTGCGGGAGCGTGGCGAAGACATCCTTCCCTTAGCGGAAGGCTTTGTCCAAAACTTCAACTCGGATTTCAAAAAGTTCGTTCGAGGGATTGATCCCGAAGCTCAAAAACTTTTGCGCGAGTATTCCTGGCCGGGGAATGTTCGAGAACTTCGAAATGCCATCGAGCGTGCCGTGTTGCTGACCGAGAGCGAAGTGCTGGTTGCCCGAGACCTTCCCGGCGAACTTCGTGGGACTGGAGTCGCCCAAACCTCTGTGGCCAGTGCAGGAAGTTTCAAATTGCCACCAAAAGGCATTGTGCTTGACGATGTGGAAAGAGAGTTTGTTCAGCAGGCCCTCGACCGGGCCCGCGGCAACCGCACGCGGGCGGCTCGCTTGCTCGGCATTAACCGAGACCAAATGAGATACCGAATCGAAAAATTTAAACTCTCGGACGGCTCCGATGATGAAGACGTTTCATGAGCGCGGGAGCGTGAGGCAGGAACCGTTGATTTCATGACTTGGAGGCTTTGCTTCGGACAGTCAACACAGGGCAGCTGGCGAGACGTACGATTTTTTCCGCCGTGCTTCCCAGGAAAACGTGCGAGAGTCCTGTCCGCCCGTGCGTGCCCATGACGATGAGATCGATCTTCTCTCGCTTTGTCAGATCGAGAATTGTGCTCGATACCAGGCCCCAGCGAATCAGAGTTTTTGTTTTCACGCCCCGGAAGTATTTTTTTGCGATTTTTTCCAACTGAGCGGTCGTGTTGGTTTTGATTTCGTCTTCAATCTCCGCATAGGGCATTGGTGCTAAACCATATTCGATCGGAAGAATGTAAGGTTCGATCACGTGCAGCAAGTAAACTTCCGCGCCACCATTTAGAGCGAGCACTTTGGCATAGGGAAACGCGGCTTCAGATGCCTTAGAAAAATCAGCGGAACATAGAATTTTTCTCATCTTCAAATTGCACCTCTTCGAGAAAAGCCTCTCTGTTCGAATAAACAGAGAGGCGTTCTCCTGGAATCATCAACCCTTCACCTTCACCTGAACGTTTTTTGGCTTTGCTGTCTCTTTTTTCGCGATCGAAAATTCGAGCGTACCGTTTTTGTGGCTGGCATCCACTTTCTCTGGATTTGCCCAGCTCGGAAGTCGGAAGGTACGGCGGAAAGAACCGTAACGACGTTCTTGATAGATGTAATTGTCGTTCTCGGTCAATTCCTCTTTTTTCTTCTCGCCTGAGATCGTCAGGACATCTCCCGATACATTGACCTCGATATCCTTCGGGTCCAAACCTGGGACTTCGATCTTGGCGCATAGAGCGTCCTTCGTTTCCCAAATGTCGATTGCAGGGGTGATATCGGACATCGAGGTCGCCAGCAGGTTACGATCGTTCCCAAAAAAATCTTGGAACCAGCGGTCCATTTCCTGATGCAGATTTACCAACGGATCACGAGACGTTTCTTTCTTCCACGGAATCATTGCCATGACATCCTCCTAATTTTGTTTCCTCAAAAGTTACAGAACCTGCGAATCGCAAGGCAAAAGCTGTTCCATCGTTTTTCCTCAGACAACTCGACCGCACATGAAGCAGAATCGGGGACTATTTCGCGAACCGGGAAATAGTTCGCTCCCGAAAAGACGGGGACGGCCTTTGCTTCCCATAGAGCACTGGAATTTTCCTCAGGCATAGGAGTTGCTTTTCAACCGGCAAGTTCCGTTCTCAAAAACGATAGGAGGAAACAATGCTTTGGAAAACCGCTGCTGAGTTCATGAAAAAGGATCCAATTACGATTACTCCAAATACCAAATTGGGAGATCTATTAGAGCTTTTTGAAGAAGAAAAGATTCATGGGGTACCAGTTGTTGACCCACTTGGAGTGCCCCTGGGCGTGATATCAACAACCGATATCATGCGGGCGTTTGGGGAAGGAAATCTCGATGACGATCTATCCTCTCCCTTCTATCAGTGGACAAGAGAAGACAGTTTCCGGGGAATTCCAACTCGCAAAGAAGGAAGGCTCGATCTCACTCGGAGCATCAAAGCGTTCATGTCCGATCGGATTGTCTCTGCTCCGGAAGCGACTTCGGTGGGCACCTTGGCTGCCATCATGCTCAAAGAGAAGGTGCATCGCATCCTGATCACGAGAAACAAAAGGCTTGTCGGAATTGTCAGCGTGACGGATCTGTTGCACTGTGTCGTCGAGGCTGAAAAAAATAAGCTTGCCGCGAATTTGTTCCAAAAAATCACAACAAAAGGTTAGATAAATCCTATGCGCTTACGAGAAATTATGAGCAAAAATGTAGAGACGATCTCTTACGACAATACAGCCGAGCTTGCCTGGGACCGCATGCGCCAGGCCAAGATCCATCACCTCGTGGTGACACGGGGCAAAGAAGTGGTCGGGGTGGTTTCTACTCGAGACCTTGGAGGTGATCGAGGTGCCGTTGTGCGCAGAAATCAAATTGTCGCGGATTTAATGGTCACCAAACCTGTAACAGCGACTCCAACTACGACCGTTCGGGAGGCCGCAAACCTCCTTCGCGGACGATCGATTGGGTCTTTGCTTATTTTTGAAAACGGCAAAGTCGTCGGCATTGTCACGATTACAGACCTGCTCGAACTGATCGGGCGTGGGAGCGAACGTTCGGCTCCAAAGGGGGAAGGTCCTACGATGAAAGGACGTGGTCCTAGAAGAAAGCCCCTGACAAATTGGAGCCAGCGCAGATGAAAGCGTAGAGTTGAGCCTTTTTCCCGGAGAAAAAAAGTTGATCTTAAGAGTGTGATCACCCATGTTTATCCAATCAACGAAGGGCAACCGGCCTTTGAGGAAGCTGCGAGTTACTCTGATTTTCGCATCAAAACGTTGATTCGTTTTGGAGACTTAAATTGAACAAAGAAAAGTTTTCGAACGCTTCAGACCAGTCAATGCAGCGACGTCAATTTTTGACCGTGGCTTCATCTCTTACCATGGGCGCAGGATTGATTGCGAGCTACGGGGTCTTTGCTTCCTATGCAGCACGTTTTCTTTACCCTGCCAAAGAAAAGGCTAAGACCTGGATGTTCGTTGCGGAAGTAAGCCGGTTTCATCCAGGCGATTCCATGAGCTACAAAGATCCTACGGGTGCTACCGTTGCCATCGCGCGCCAGGGAAGCCGGGGTGATCTTTCCGATTTCATAGCACTCTCAAGTACCTGTCCACATCTGGGTTGTCAGGTGCACTGGGAATCTCCTCAGCAGAGATTTTTTTGTCCTTGTCATAATGGAACTTTCGATCCGTCGGGCAAGGCGACGGGTGGACCTCCTTTTGAAGCAGGCCAATCGCTTCCGCGCTATCCCCTGAAAATCGAAAACGGTTTACTTTTCATCGAAGTAACTCTGGAAAAGATGGCCTCGAAACCAGAGCGTGGTTGTGAGGGTTGCCCTCGCTCGGGAAAGGTCTGCTGAAATGGGCGAGATCGCCTCTTGGTTCCGAGAACGGCTTCCAATCTCTGGAGACCATCTCAAAGAGTTAACGAACGAACCGGTTCCCAATCACCTCAAACGCTGGTGGTTTTGTCTCGGCGGCACGCCCGCCTATCTTTTCGTCGTTCAAATCGTGACAGGCATTTTGCTCGCGTTTTACTATGAACCTTCGCCAAAAACCGCTCATGAATCCGTGCGCTATATCACCGAACAAGCTTCCTACGGTTGGTATTTGCGCGGCGTGCATAAATGGGCAGCGACTTTGATGGTAGCAGCCGTGATCTTGCATCAAATGCGCGTGTTCTTCACCGGTGCTTATCGCAAGCCACGGGAGATCAATTGGATGATTGGTATGTGTTTGCTGCTCTGCACGCTCGTCGCGGGTTTCACTGGCTATAGTCTCGTCTTCGAACAGCTGAGCTATTGGGGAGCGACTGTTGCCGCCAACATCACGGACACCGTTCCGGTTGTAGGTGTTTTCATGAAAAGTATGCTGCTCGGGGGGGATTCCTACAACGAGCACACCTTACCTCGATTTTTCATTTTGCATGCGGCGGTGTTGCCCGTTGTGATGGCTTTACTTTTGCTCATACACATCACGATTATCCGATTGCAAGGAGTCAGCGAATTCGAGTTTGAAGACGAGCCCAAGGACAAAGAAAAGCACTTCAATTTTTTTCCTGAACACTTTCTCACGGAGTTGATGATTGGCCTTGTGTTGATGATTTTACTCAGCACTCTCGCCACAGTGTTGCCAGCAACTGTGGGTCCAAAGGCGGACCCTCTGAGCACACCGGAGATCATCAAGCCAGAATGGTTTTTCTATGTTGCTTTTAGGTGGCTGAAACTTTTTTCGAGCACCTTCGCGGTGTTAAGCACCGGTCTGATTGTCTTCGTGATGTTTGTTTGGCCATTCATCGACGACTGGATTCGCCGGCGCACGCGAGCGAGCGAAGCCAGCGTTTGGATTGGAATCTTCGCGGTTTTTTCGATTGTCGGACTCACGGTTTGGGAAGCAGCAGTTGCACATTAATCATTCAAAAGGGTGGAATTTATGACGTTGAAAACAAAGCAGGTACTCATCGCGGTTCTTGGCGGAGTTTTTCTTCTCTCGCTTGTCTTCGTGCAGTGGATGGAAGTTGCGCGCAAGCGAGCTGAAGTAGGACTTGCGCCAGCACATATCGCCGTCCCAGCGAGTTCGCAATCCTGCGTAGACTGCCACAGCAAAACCACCGTCGCCATCATCGATCATTGGCAAGGCAGCACTCACGCGCGCAAAGGCGTAGGCTGTTTTGAATGTCATCGCGCGGAAAAAGGAGATGTAGATGGTTTCGATCATTACGGCTCTCAGATCGCAACGATTGTGACCCCTCTGGACTGCTCGCGCTGCCATGTGGAAGTCGCCAAGGAATTCGAGAGCAGCCACCACTCAAAGGCCGGAAACATTCTGCACTCGTTAGATAATTTTTTGGCGGAAGTTGTCGAGGGTTCACGCACACCTTTCAATCCGCATTCTCCAACCCCCGGCAAATCTGTCGACATGGTGAATGGATTGGCCAGCGCATCGAGCGGTTGCTGGCAATGCCATGGAAGCAAAGTCGCTTTGCAATCCACCGATGGCGGCACGATCACAGTCGACGATTTGAAACCTAATCCAGCAGGTCAACCTACAAATACAGCGGTGCTGGCAAAAATCGCGAAGACCGCGGACGGAAAACCACTTTTCCATAGCACGACCTGGCCCAATACGGGAATCGGAAGATTAAATCTCGACGGTTCCCGCGGTTCTTGTTCTGCATGCCACAGCCGCCACGATTTTTCTCCTCGTCGCGCGCGGCAACCAGAAAACTGTGGCAAATGCCATCTGGGTCCCGATCACCCGCAAAAAGAAATTTACGAAGAATCCAAACATGGAGTCGCCTTCCGCGATTTGAAAGATCATATGAATTTAGACAGCGAATCCTGGGTACTCGGGAAAGACTATTCACAGGCGCCGACCTGCGCCACCTGCCACATGTCCGCGAACACACGCAACGGAGAGAAAATCACTCACGACCCCGGCCAACGTATTTCTTGGACCAATCGCCCGCCGGTCAGTCTCGTGATGGATACTGACGCGGATCATAAGGTGGTGACCGAAACCGATCCTGTGAAACGCGCAGCGGCGATCGTCGATACTGCCGAAGCCAAACGCAATCGGATGAAGGCGGTTTGTTCGCATTGTCATACGCCCGATTACATCGACGGCTTTTATAAACAGTACGACGATTTTGTGGTGAACTACAACGAGAAGTTTGCCAAGCCTGGACAGAAGATCATGGACGCTTTGAAAAAACAGGGACTCATCACTCCAACCCAATTCGATGAAGAAATTGAATGGACCTGGTATTACCTTTGGCATCACGAGGGCCGGCGGGCTCGACACGGGGCTTCGATGATGGCGTCCGACTATGCTCATTGGCACGGCATGTACGAAGTTGCAGATCGCTTTTACAAAGAGATGATTCCGCAGGCCCGCGAAATCTGCAAGCACGCCGCCGAAAGCGGC
>CAZMYG010000165.1:0-6135 GCA_964570465.1 uncultured Planctomycetales bacterium | reverse complement strand
GCGCGGCGCGACCCGGGAGCGCTGGGCCGTGAGAGGGCTTGGCCCCAGGCAGCGCATCATGAAAATAACTTAGGCCCCCCAATTACATTTCTTCTGGAGCGTTGACTCCCAATAAGCTGAGTCCTTCGCGCAATACCGAACGTGCGGCATCGACGATGGCCACTCGTGCGCGCGTGATTTCTTCTGCTTCACCCAGAACTCGATGATCTTTGTAGAAGGCATTTGACGTTTGTGCGAGCTCTAGTAAGTAATTCGTCAAGATGGATGGTTCGTAGCTTTCCCCTGCGCGTTCGATGGCGTTGGAGAATCTGCCCAACAGTGCCAACAAAGTCCCCGCTTCTTCAAATTTGGAGAAATCAATTTTCTCAAGCTCTACCGCTTTGCCATATTTGCGCAGAATGCTGCACAAACGAGCATGTGTGTATTGAACATAGGGGCCCGTTTCTCCATCGAAATTGAGAACTGCTTTCCAATCAAAAGTGACGTCTTTGACTCGGTTGTTTTTCAGATCGTTGAAGACAATGGCGCCAATGCCAATTGCTGAGGCCGTTTCCTCCGCGTTTTTCAGCTCCGGATTTTTCTCTCGGATGATTTCCTGAGCCATTTCCACGGCGCGAGAAAGCACTTCGTCGAGGAAAATGACTCGACCTTCGCGGGTCGACATCTTTCCGGTGGGCAGACGCATCATTCCAAAATCGACATGCACCACAGAATCTGCCCAAGGCAATTTCATCTTCGCAAGCACTGCTTTGAGTTGTTGGAAATGCAATCGCTGATCGGCGCCGACTACATAGAGAGCTTTATGAAATTGCCAAGTTTCTTGGCGATAGAAAAGTGCCGCAAAGTCACGAGTCGCATACAAAGTCGTTCCATCCTGGGTTTTCAATAAACATGGAGGAAGTTTTTGCGCTTCTAAATCGACAATGAGAGCGCCTTGAGAGATTTCGCTGACTCCAGTTTTTTCGATGCGAGCAACCGCCGCTTCCAACTTGTCTTCGTAGAAAGACTCTCCTTGCACTTTTTCAAAGGAAATTCCCAGCATCCGATAGATGCGATCAAACTCTTTCCAAGAAAGATCGACGAGTAATTTCCAAATTCGTTTGGCTTCGGCATCTTGTCCCGATTCGAGTTTTAAAAACCAAGATCGAGCCTGCTCCTTGATCGCCGGATTTGTTTCTTCTTCGTTGTGAATGCGCACATAAAGATCGAGTAAGGCTTTGGTTGGCTCCGCTGCCTTGATGAAATTCTCTTGTGGATCGTAGAGTTTGACAGCGGCAAGCATGCGACCGAATTGCATGCCCCAATCGCCTAGATGATTCACGCCCACGCATTGATAGCCCTGAGACTCCAGAATTCGCTTAATTGCCGCGCCAATGACTGTGGAACGTAGATGTCCAACACCAAATGGTTTCGCGATATTGGGAGAGGAGTAATCGATAACAATCGTTTTTCCTTTTCCCTGAGTACTTCTCCCATAGTTTTTAGGGTCTTTGAGAATTGCATAGAGAATTTCTTTGGCGAGCGCGCTGCGGTCGACGGTGAAATTCAGATATGGCCCACTACCTTGTGCCGAAATCTGTGGAATGCGAAGGGTGCTCGCAAGTTCATTCGCTAGCAGATTGGGGGCAATTCCCTTTTGTTTTGCTAAGACAAAACAGGGGAAAGCAAAATCGCCAAGAGCTCTTTGCTTGGGCGCTTCGAGCACAATGCTTTTTGGATCTAATCCGCTCGATTGAGCCAATGCGGCTCTGATTTTTTCTTCAAAGACTTTCACGATTCATGATTGGCGCGAGTAATTCTGAGATCGAACGGCCAATTTTTCTCTCGATCTCTTCTTGGTACTGTTTTGCAAAGACGTATTGTCCATTCATCCACTCGCTTTTCCCATAGCGGCGATAAATATCTTCGAAACGTCGATCAAGAGTGACCACTTGATCGTGCATCGCGAGAGAATCTGCCAAAGAAACGACTTTGTCTTCCATTGTTAAATGGGGCAAATCGAATTGCTCGTAAACTCCGCGCACGAAATTGGGAGTCAGTCTCCGATGACTTGCCAACACCGTTTCTTGGGAATTTCCTTTCACCCAATGCACGATGCAGCCTCGTCCGTAGCGTTCTGCGCCATGTTTGCGCAGCAAAACATAGCCAACCCAACCGTGTAGTGAGCCGTGAGTTTTAGAGCGACCGAGATCGTGAAAAAGCGCGCCGTTGTGAGCGAGAGATAAATCGAAGCGCGAGTCTCCACTTTCTAGTAAGCCTTGGCCCAAACGACGTGCAATTTCAGCAACTTGATGGGAATGCCGTTTCCAAAGATGCTCCCCAGGTGCGATGCGGTCGAAGAGCCGGCGCGCCTCTTCAAAATCCATATCAGCGATTCTTGAGATTGGATTCGCGCAAATGCTGCAAGGCGGCGCGCAAGACTCCGCGAAGGTTTTCATGCTGCAAGATATGTTCGCCTTCGTCTGCATCGGCCCAAAGGAATCGATCGTGTTCTTGCGAGAGTTTGAGAGATTTGTCTTTTACCTTTCCCAAGAAATAAGTGACCTGCTTTTCATAGTTTTGCCCCTTTTCGGTCACGTTATAGGAAATGGTTTGCCGGAAGCTTTCGTTCAGTTCGAAATTTTTGATTCCCGTTTCTTCCTGTACTTCGCGCAAGGCGGTTTCGATAGGCATTTCATTCTTTTCGATATGACCCTTGGGAAAACCCCAAGTCCCGTGTTTGCGATTGCGCAGGAGCAAAAACTTCTCGCTTCCTGGAGTTCCGAGATAGAGAACGACACCGCAACCTTCAAGCAGAACCATGGGTTGCACTGTAGTAGGGGGTGGAGTTTTTTGCATGGGAATTTGAAAAAAGATTATAGGTAACGAGAGGGAGATTTGATAGGGGCCGTGCAGATTTATGAGCGGGAATTCTACTCCGAGCGAGTTGTCCAGAGATTCAAATTCCACAGCTCTGGAAGAGCGCTTTGAGATTCACACCAGGCTAGGAAAAGAGCGCCTTGGCGATTTCCCGCAAAACGTAGGCCTGAGATAGAAACCCCTTCGGGCATGGGGAATTCGAAAAGCTTTTCGCGAGCACTCCAAACGCCATTTTCTTGCATTTGAATGCTCCAAAGCCGGTCAGCGCTCTTTGATGTAACAGGGAAAGCTTCGCTTTCTCTCCAGATCAACATAGGCGCTAGATTTTCACTGCGAACGAGTTTGGCAAACGAAGCAGAACCAGGATTTTCGGCGAGTTGTTGTGGAGTTTCCCAGCCCTTTTCTTTGCGGTATTGGTTGATCCAAAGACTTCCTTGATAGCCGCTTGAACCACCAGGAAGAATTTTGTTCCACACTGCGAGAGCATTTCCCTTTTCATCGAAAGCAATTTCGACTGCAGAAGGAACGAGAGGAACGCGGGGAGAGTTCAACCAAGGAGTAAAACGATTGTCGATTAAAGAGGGGTTTCCCCAACCAGTTTGAATTTCGAAGCGATTGCTCCAGAGTTGATCTTGACCCACAGTCCAGGTCGCTAAGGCATTGCCTTCTGAGTCGAAGGCGGCACGTAAATTTCTTGCGTGAAATAGTGTGTCACTGCTTCGAAAGGAGTTTTCTTCAATTCGCTGAGCTTGTCCCCAGGATTGAAATGGATCGAAACGATTTGCCCAAATTCGACTTTCTTCGCCCACCGATTCTGCCCAAAGCGCTAAGGCATTGCCTTTCGCATCGAGCAGGATTTTGGGTTCTCTTAATTGAGAATTCTTTTCTGCTTGAGTCGTGAAAATTGCCGTACGTGCATCCCAGGAGCCGTTGGGAAATTGTCGGCTGACCCAGATTTTGGATTCTTGTTTCCAAATCACAAACGCACTGCCATCGTGATGCAGAGCGACACCGAGTTCTGAGTCGGTTTTTCCAGGGTCATAGCCAGAAGCACTGCCAATTGGAAAGGGAGATTCCCAGCCCAGACCGAAGTGATATCGATTGCCCCAAATGCCGCCGTAAAAATGTTCTTCTCCTGGTGCTCCCGCGTTCATACTTTCTGGCCAAACCAGCAAAGCAATTCCCTGTGAATCGATCGCGATTTTTGGGGCTCCGGAGAGATTAGGGCTATTGGAAACAATTTCTTCGTTTTGCCAGCCTTGATTTGCCAGATAGCGCTGCGCAACAAGCTGTACCGGACCATCTTTCTGTGTTTTTTTGACCCAGGCGAGCAAAGCATTGCCTTGTTCATCCACGGCAAGTGCGAGGGATTCCTGATCGGCGCCTTGATTGAGTATGGAGGGTTCTTCAAAAACGCGTGCGCCGTTGGAGAGATTGGATGAGGGGGCGCTGTTTTGCGAGTCGCCATTCTTTTCAGAGCAGGCGCAAAGCAATATGGCGCAAGCAAATACTCCGAGTCGTGATTGTTGAAGTTGGAACACTCATCTCCTCCAAGAGTTCTAATAGCCTAGCAACCGGCCAAAGTTGCGCAATCAGTGAACCCTCTGGATTTCGGTTGGTGAGCACTTCTCGCTTAAATGTTTTTCTAAAGTCGGCTCGCGCGGAATCTGTGCAAGGGGCGCAAGAGCAACTCAATACAGCGCCAAGCGAAGATTAATTCGTCAGCGGCACTTCCTGTGGGCGAACGAGAAAATTGAGTTTTTTTCCGTCGCGAAGAATTTCAATTTCCAAGCTTGCGCCAATCGCATCTCGGCCCAAAAGGCGATGAATGTCTGCAATCGACTCCACACTTTTTCCAGCAAGTCCAACAATGACATCGCCAAGTTTTAAACCCGCCTGTGCAGCAGGGCTTTGTGGCGCGAGATTGCGAATCAAAACTCCGCGTCCGCTTTTCAGGCCATTTGCTCGAGCGAGTGCGGCAGGGAAAAGAATTTCATCGGCCGCGATTTCCAAGTAAGCCCTGCGGACTCGCCCGTGTCGCAGCACTTCATTGATTACAAACGAAGCGGTGTTGGAAGGAACTGCGAAGCACAAGCCTTGAGCGGGGAAGAAAATTGCGGTGTTGATGCCGACGATTTCGCCTTGGCTATTCAAAAGTGGTCCGCCGGAATTGCCGGGATTCAGTGGCGCGTCAGTTTGAATCACTCCTTCAATGAGTCGACCACCCGCTTGGCTGCGCAAAGTTCTTCCTAATCCGCTGACAATTCCGCTTGTTACAGTCCAGTTCAAGCCAAAGGGCGAACCGACTGCGATGACAAAATCGCCTGTTCGCAATTTGTTGGAATCTCCCAATGTGGCTGAATTGAAATTCGAGTTTCCACTCAAACGAAGCAAAGCAAGGTCGGTTGCGGGATCGTCGCCAACCAAATCCGCAATTAGGCTGCGTCCATCTGGAAGTTGAACTTCAATTGCCGTCGCTCCATGAACCACATGGCTGTTGGTCAACGCGTAACCGTCCGGAGTGACCACAACGCCCGATCCACTAGCGAGTGCCGAGCTTTTTTCTTGCATGGCGCGAACATGCAAAACCGCCGGGCCAATTTTTTCGACAACAGCTGCCAATTCGTCAGAGAAGTTTTGTAGAAGACTCATGCGAGAGGAAATAACTCTACTGGACAAATTTGCAAGTTTTGGTGATTCTGACAAAGGGATGCAAAACACATCTAAAGAATTTGAAGCGCAAGTCGATCGAGTCGAATGGATTGCGCAGGATTGTTACCGTTTCTGGGTCATTCCTGAGATTTTCATCAAATCGATTGAACCGGGACAGTTTTTCATGCTTCGCCGTCAACACTCTTCTTGGCCTTTGCTGCCTCGCCCTTTCAGTATTTATCGTGTCGATGGAAATAAATTGGGATTCCTGATTAAGGTCATGGGTACAGGCACTCACTCACTGTCTCAAGCAAAGAGCGGAGAAAAAATTCTCTGCGTGGGTCCACTTGGAACTCCCTTTCCAGAAGTGAAAAAGAAAACAGGTTTTGCGATTCTCGCCGGGGGAATTGGCATCGCGCCTTTTGCCCATGTTCTCGATTGCGCTTTGAAGAATGGAGTGGAAGCCAAGGACGTGGACTTATTTTTCGGTGCTCGCAACAAGGACATGTTCTACGACCTTCCTTATTATCAAAAGGCGGGCGTGGAAATCCGTCTTTCCAGCGATGACGGTTCCGCAGGTTTTCGCGGCAATGCGGTGGATTGTTTGCGTCAGGAAGTCGATGC
>CAZMYG010000164.1:0-6255 GCA_964570465.1 uncultured Planctomycetales bacterium | reverse complement strand
ACGCACATAGCGATAGCCCTTCTCATTTTCATTTCCCACCCAAAACTTCTCGGGCTTTCTTCCTTCAGCCAAGATTTGTACCCAACGAGAAGGAGCATCCAATCCAAACGCAGCAAGCCCAGAAGGTCCTGGCTCCGCAAAAGAATCCACCGACAATCTCTCAATCTCCACGAGCAAATCTTCAAAGGCATCTTTGTCGAGAGGATATTCTCGTGGCGCCGCAAGCTTCCATTGATTCTGCTTCTTCACGAAAACAATCTCGCTCGAAGGAGTTCCTAAACGCAGCTCTTTGAGCTCGTCTCGGAAATAGCGAAAGAAACCTCGATCGTGAAAATCCTCGGAATTGCGCTCCAAAGCCCTAATCACATCCTCGGAAAGTTCCCAGATGAAATTTGCTCCAACTTTCTTCGCCACCAAAATCCCATCGCCTTGACGGCCGACCTTGAGCTCCTCCTCCGCATAATCGGAACGCAACGTCACTCGATAATCTGGCGGATCAAGACCATAGCTGGCATCAGGCTTAGGTTGATCGTCATAAAATCGTCGCACTTCCATGCGCAGAATTTCCGAAAGCAAAAGATTGACCATCGGCGAATCCGCCTTGCCTTTCCAAGGAGATTCCGCATTCCAAATGCCGCCTTTTAAAACCAAACGCAAAGTGGGAAGACCAGCTCGAGTCAGTTCGACTTCACGAATTTGATTGTAGTCCTGAACAAAAATTTGCTTCGAGCGCAACTCTTCGAGAGTGCGCTGTGTGGCATTGTGTAGATTTCTCGAAGTACGAAGCACACGGCCCTGAGAAAGTACGAAGAGTTGTTCGCTCGAAAGATCCTCTTCACCCAGAAGAACTTTTTCTTCCTTACCGGCATGAGTTAAGCGAATCACCACTCGTGGAGTTGCTAAACCATAGGAAGCCAACGGCGTTTGTGGATTTTTTCCTAGGTCCGCAACCAAAACACAGTTGTTGTATTGGAATGGCGCGATAATCGCTTCCACTGCAGAAGCATCTGCGGGATAAAGAAAAGGTTCTCTCATTTCCCAGCCACCTGGGACACGTCGAAAACCCGCTCTCGTGCCGCGAATCAAATCCTCGAAAAATACTTCGCTGGTCCATTCCGAACGGAAATCACGGATCAATTGCGGTTTTGCAGCAGCAAGTTCTTCCGGAACTCGGTAATTCGCTTGGTAGTAGTAGAAAGCCCCCAGACCCAAGAGCAGCAATAACAATAATAAAGTCGTCAGTCGGTTCATTTTGCTTTTCTCCGGCGCAACCAAACGGCGAAACCTGCAAGCAAACTCGCCGAAGGAAATACAATCAACGAGCCCCAAAAGAAGAAATCGCGTCTGCCTTCTGACCAAACCATCGTCCGCCGATCAGGAGGCTTAGGAGCAATCGAAATCAAATTCTCTCTTGCGGAAAGCCAAGAAACGGAGTTCATCAAAAAGTCCTGAGTAGAACTGAAATAGTAATTGCTCAAAGGCGCGGGCGTTCCAATCACTACAGCGCGCATTCGGGCTTTAAACTCTGTGGAATCTTTTTCTACGGCGATGGCGACAGTGCGTGAGCCTTGAGTCTCTAAACCGCGATCTGGAATGAAATTCTTTCCACCAGCTAAATCTTCCCAGGAGTCGTCTTCACTAGAGGCTAATGGCACCAAGGTCATGCCTTCTTGAGCCTTGCCGGTCAGAGCTAAAGCGCGTGATTCGTAAAACCAAATTCGAATTCCTAGATCGCGTAAATCTTTAGTAATCGGATGCAAAGGGGCTAGACGATCGAGCACTCCTAATAAGGCACATTCAGGAATTCCATAATGACCGCCTACAGACTGGCGAACGACACCGGCCTGAATTCCGATTCCCCAATCGGAAAGTAGTTTCGCAAAATCTGTCTCGCGAGCGGGATCTAGAGTTGGATAGAGAGCGAGAAGAAGACGGCCACCTCCTTCTACAAATTCACGCAAGGCGGTCCATTCAGCAGAGCTCAGAGAAGAACGCGTTCCTGAAATTACTAAAACCTGAATTCCTCGCAAAGCGTCCGGACGCTGACTCAGGTCGACCTCACCAGGTTCATAGCCGAATTTCTGTAGATTCTGCGCAAATTGCCCAAGTCCTTCTGGTTTTTCTAGTTCGCGAATCGAGCCCTCGCCGTGTTGCACGAGAAAACCGACTGTAGGTCTTTTTTCTTCGGTAACCGAGAGGATGGCTTGATTGAGAGATTCTTCATCGCGCAGAGAATCGATGCGAGGGGCTTCTTCCTTCCCCATTGGATTTCGTCGCGCAACAATTCGCGCAATGTCCGGGAAAAGACGCAGCACTTTTTTGCGCGCGAGCTTGCCTTCACCAGAACGGACGACGATTAGATTCGCATCGTCTTTGATCTCGAGTTCTTGCAGTTTGGATTTAGCCGCTGCGTAATCGCCGTCGACTCTGTATTTGCCGTGCTTCACTTTGCCTGAAGAAGCGTAGTTATATTGTTTCAAACGTCGCCAAAGATGCGTGTCGAGCTCCTCCACAATCGGCGCAATTGGGGTTCCCGGATCCGCGCGCAGGAAAGTCAGAATCTCTACTTCGTCTTTGAGGCTCTCGAGTATTTTCACCGTCTGGGGTGCGAGAGTATTTCTCTCTTGAGTGGTTAGATCCCAACGAGTCCAAAAACCAGGAAGTCTTGCGATGAGATTTACGAGAAGCACTACGCCCAGCGCGGCGATAAACATCACGCCGACATTGGCAAAAATGCCCCAGCGAGTGAAACGCCCGATTCCTTTTTCTTTCATTTCCATTTTCGCGACTCCAACACTCGAACCGTGAAAAATAGAAAGAGAGCTGTGACGCTCAGAGCGTAGATCACATAAGAGCTGTCGAGAATTCCAATTTCCAACGAATCGCCGACCATGCCAAAATAATTCACCTTCTCGAAAAAGGAACGCAGCCAACTCACTCGCACTCCCGCTCCAACGAGAAGTGGACCTAGTAGAAAAGCGACGTTACTCAGCAAACCCAAGGCAGCGGAGAACATCGCATTTGTAGCAATCGAGGAAGCGAAAAGTCCGAAAGACAGAAACACGGCACCGGCGAGACATACAGAGAGAAATCCCGTCGTAAAAAGACCTAAGTCGAAATCTCCTCCAGCACAGTAAACGACTCCTAACAACAATAAGGAAGGCAGCCAAAGGATGAGATAGAAGAAAAATGCGGCGAAATATTTTCCCAGCACGACGGCGAGATCGGTGACTGGCGCCGTCATTAAAGTTTCCATGGTTCCGGAACGTTTTTCCTCTGTGAGCAATCTCATCGTGATCGGAGGAATCATCAACACGGAAACGAGCCAGAAACTCAATCCATTGATGGAAAACACCATGCTCGGCAAATCGCGAATTTGTCCCTGCAAACCTGCGAGCAAACCGAAAAACCAATAGCCAGTTCCCAGACTGACGAGAAAGAGCAAGGCATAGGCAACAGGAGAATAAAAAAAACAGGCAAGTTCTTTTCGAGCGATGGTTGCGGTGCTGAGAAAAGTTTTCATGATGCAGTCAACCGGGCAAAAATTTCTTCTAGACTCAATCGTGCACGCCCTAGCTCGAGCAAAGACCAGCCGCGATGTTTGGCAAGTTCGAAAATTTCTTTTCTAGGATCGGCGCCTGGGCTGGCTTCTAGGCGAAGTTGAATCAATTCGTTTTCTCGACTCTCAACCCAAGCTTTGGAAACACCGGAAAGAGACTGGCATTCGAGAATCAAAGCTTCCGATTCAATACCTGGGACTGTCAATTCAACGCGAAATTGATGCGCCGCCCCTAATTTTTCAATCAACTCCTGCGGAGTGCCGTCTGCCACAATGCGTCCGCGATGAATCATCAACACGCGACGACAAATGGATTCGACTTCCGGAAGAATGTGTGAAGAAAAGAGAATGGTTTGATTCGGCGAGAGAGATTGAACAAGTTTTTTGATTTCTGACCTTTGATTTGGATCGAGTCCGGTAGTGGGCTCATCCAGAATCAAAACCGGCGGCTGCGCAATCAAAGCATCTGCCAAACCCACTCGCTGACGATAACCGCGCGAAAGAGCGCCGATGGTTTTCCCGGCCATCTCGGAAAGACCACACTGAGAAATCACCTCTTCCATTCGCGCTTTCAGTTTCGATCGCGAAACTCCCTTCAATCGACCGCGAAAACGCAAATACTCGCGCACTCGTAACTCAGGGTAGAGAGGAACATTTTCCGGCAAATAACCCATTCGCTCTCGGGCTGCAAGAGAGTTACGGAAGACATCAATCCCAGCAATACTCGCACTGCCGCGGGTTGCAGGCATATAGCCTGAGAGAATTCTCAGAGTGGTCGATTTGCCTGCACCGTTCGGACCCAAAAAACCCACGATTTCCCCGGGCTCCACGCGAAAAGAGATGGAGTGCAGCACTCGTGCTGGTCCGTAATCCTTGGTTAGTTCAGCGACTTCTATCATCGAGAATCAAATAGAGTAGCCAGGAAATCAAGGAAAGGAAACAGGCCTAAGTTTCCTAAGTTTATTGATGAGACCCTATTCGATTCGTTTAACGATATGCCAGCCGTAGGGACTTTTCTTCGTGTCGTAAACCGACATTCCAATCTCTCCTAAAGCCAAGGGAAAACCGGTATCTCCAAAGGCGGCGACCATGCCGTTACGAGGGTAATAACCTTGTTTTCCAGGAGCACCGGTATTGGACATGCCATAGATTCCGGGGTCTGAATCGTCGGTGTATTCCTTGACCAAGCTCCCAAAATCTTCCCCTTTTTTCACTCTTTCCAACAATTGTGTCGCCAAGGCTTCGGCTTCTTGCTGGCTACGGTTTGCGGCTTTGGGGGGCGGACCGCCATGTGCCTTAAATCCAATCGCATCTTTGAAAGCGATCAAAATATGTTGCACCTTAATATATTCGGGTTCCTTTTTTTGCATTGAATTCGGGCTTTCTGTGGGGGTTGGGGCAGTTATTGCCGGGTTCGGCTCTACCGTATTTTGTTTAGGGGCACTCTGGGAACAAGCATACAACGCAACGAATCCAGCACAGCACAGGGACACAATCAAAGACCGTTTCATTTTTTTCTCCGTTTTGCGGCTCTTGAAGAAGGAAGGTTGATGACGATAATGGGCAGATTCTAACTCAAGGATAAATATGACAGAAGCCGCTAGCCCAAATCCGCCAGCCGCAAAACCGGCCGTTGCAAAACCTGCTGTCGCAGCTGCAAAAGTCGGAACTTTCTCGGTCGTCGCGGAAAAATGCGTTTCTTGTGCTGCTTGCTGGAAAAATTTCCCCAATCTGTTTGAGGAAAAAGACGGCAAGGCAGTCGCAAAGGCGGTTCAGAAAATTGAGAAGAATAATCCTCTCGCTGTCACTTTAAGCTGCCCCACGAGCGCGATTCAGTATTCTTTACCTTTACCTCCGATCATTGGGCCTACAGGAATTTTGCAAGAAGTGCCTAATTGGGAAGCTGAGTTCGCGAAACACTCTCACGAGAGCGATTCGGAAACAGAACGCGAAAGCCGTTATGGGCGAGTCTTCACTGTCACCGAAAACGAAGAAGAAGGTTATTCCTTAATTCGCATCGAATTTCCCAAGAAAGTTCCCAATGTCCGCGATCGCTATCGTTTTGGTTTGCCAGAAAAAATGCCGCGCTACGCGACAAAAACGGAACTGCAGGGAAAACATTTGACGATGCGCGCCTGGTTGACGGACGCGCGCATTCGCGCTGCGCTCAGCCATGGCTCCGCTTTCCCAGATCGCTTTTCCATCGCAATGGAATTTCCTAAGGAAGTGTATGGGTTCCAGGAACATTTGGATGGACACAATCAGATGGAGATCGCTGTTTTCCATCGTCCAGAACTTGTTTCCACTTTCCGCTGGAGATCGCATTTCATCACCGAAGCTTGCGTAGGTTGCACGATTTGCGAACGCGTTTGTCCCACTCGCGCGATTACTGGAGATCGAAAAGAGATTTACTACATTGATCCTAAGCTTTGTATCAATTGCTCCGTTTGCGGAATCTATTGTCCTTACGATGCGATCACCGATGACAAAAACATCCTCGTGCCTCGCATCAAGGCGAAAGAAATTCCCAAAGCTAAGGTTATTGATGATCTCTGCACGGGCTGCGAGTTCTGCGTCGATGTCTGTCCGTTTGACTGTATTCACATGGAATTGGCGCCGGATGGATTCAATCGCCTAGCCCGAGTGGATGAAACTCCCTGCGTGTCTTGCAAACTTTGCGAACAGGTTTGTATTAA
>CAZMYG010000163.1:0-6325 GCA_964570465.1 uncultured Planctomycetales bacterium | reverse complement strand
GTTCCGCAGGTTTTCGCGGCAATGCGGTGGATTGTTTGCGTCAGGAAGTCGATGCTGGTCAATTCAATCGAAATCGGCCGATTTTTGTCTGCGGCCCAGAAAAAATGCTCGAAGCTGCGGGGCATTTATCTCAAGAAAAGAAACTGAAGATGTTTATCTCACTTGAAACCTTCATGGCTTGTGGAATTGGAATCTGCAATGGTTGCGCGGTTCCTGTAGAGCCCGCAGCTTTTGCTGGTTGGCCCTATGCCAAAGCTTGTCGTGAAGGTCCGACCTTTGATGCATCCGTCTTAAAACTGAAAGGGTAGTTTTAGAAACTCCAAGGTTGGCAGCGGGGCTTCCAAATCTAAATCACTTCCGTCCGCGGAAAGATTGAAGCTAACAAAGAAGCGGATGAATCGTTTGTTTTGCAGTAAAGACATATCCGTAGTGGGCCCGACAATTGAATTTTCCGATTCATCTACAATTCCACTGCCTTCAAAATCTTTTTCATTGGCACCTTGGAATTTCACTGTGATCGCGCTGTGTGGAGATAGAGAATCGATTTGACCATTCATCGAGACATCGAAATAGCGACGAACAATTGTCCAGTTACCAGTTGCGTTTAATTCCCCTGCATTCGGATCGGTTGCCAATCGTACTCCGGTTTCTGAGCCTGTAATCAATTCCACTCCGACAATGGGATAACTCTGATCCGAGTTTTGAAAATGCAGGCGGTCGCCAACCAAGATATTGGGATTTGAAGCAATCGATTCATACAACGAAGTACTGATGAGACGAATCTGATGAGGTTCTTCGATTTGCGAATGACTTCCAGTTCCCAGCATTAATTCCGGCGCTGCAGGAATCAATCTCCCGTTGTTATCAGCATGTCCAAATTGGAAACTAGCTTCTGCTGCACCTAGATAGCGCCAGCGTGAAACGGATTCTGAAACCGCGCCGAAAGAAGGGACAGTGATATGCGGGTCGGGGTCGATGCGAGGATTCGCCATAAAACTATTTGAGGAGCTGCCCATGCGCAGCATATGCGTTTCTGTGTCGAAGCAATAATTTGAGTTTGGATTTGAGCAAACATTCACAGGAGTATTGTTGAGCAGGATCAAGGCGCCAGGTTTTAGGCTGCCATCTTCATTATGGGGTACTGCAAAAATAATTAAGCCTTTGCCCCCAGCCCCTCCCATTGAAAGTGCGGAGTTGCGTTTGCTTCTTGCCGCCAGTCCCGCCGGAATTGGACCGGCACCATCAGGATTGTTCTGAAACCGACAGGAACCAATCCAATTTCCTCCTTCCAAACAACCCAGCTCTTGAGAGCATTTTTCTGAAGCGGGTCCATTGAGACTTGTTCCCCAACCTCGATCACCTCCTGTGCAGTGAAGGTTGGTGCCCGAGCCTTCATTGACTGGGCGTAGAGTAATTCCGGTCAGCGATTCGAGAATAATCATGCCACCAGATCCGCCGCCACTACCTCCGCCGGTTTGAACAATACAGGAAATCTGTTCTCCTCCAGCGCCGTGTCCTCCATCAGCGTTGATTTCCCCATTTGCGGTAATTCGTCCGACTGCACGTATCCAAACGAGACCTCCTCCTGCGCCTGCGCCCGCTCCACGGAAATCTTTGCCAGTAAAATCATGATCTGGCGCAGGAGGATATTCCAAGCTCGCAATGGCATCTCCTCCGCCACCTCCACCGGATCCTCCAATCGGAGTGAGTAGCTCTCCACGCAGAAGCTCTCCATTAGAGAGAATTTTCGTTCCCCAGAAATCGTTTTCTGTGTTCAGCGAGCCATTAGAGAGTTGATCGGTGAAAACAGAGGCAGAGCGAGCGCCTCCTTTAGCACCAAGTTCGCCAGTGACCGCATCGAAAATCAACATTGGCATGCCGTTATTCGCAGCAAGCTCTGCATCACAAGAGACATGATCAGATCCAAGTCCTGTTGGTCCGTCCGTTCCATCTTCTCCAGCTGTGTTGGTATTTAATTTAGGTGGAGTCGGAGTGCCGGGAGGAGAACCTTGGGGTGCGCTGGTTTTGTTTGCGCCGCTGCATGGTGGATTGCCAGCAGTCGCCGGATTGTTTTCTCCACAATTCGGTTGGAAAAGTTGTGAAACTCGTCCATAAACAAAAGGTCCCACAGCAGCACCATCCCTTTCCATTTCAATAAAATGTCCGCCGCCACCACCGCCAGCGCGTACTTGTAGAGCAGTTGCGCAATCCGAAGGAATGGGTTGTCCATCTGCAGTGAAGCCAACAATATGTGGGGGACACTGCGCAGGATTATTTGTTGTCGTGAAATCCAAAGTCAGAGCGCCATAACCACTATGTCCGCCTTGACCGCCACCATCTGGAATATTGAAGGGCCCTTTTCCATTTCCTCCTTTGGGGCTGGATCCTGCGCCAACAGGACTGCCAATTCCTCCGTCGCCTCCACCGGCTTGGCCGCGTCCACCAATTGCTGGTAAATGTCCATTTCCAATTCCCGTGACATCTTGTGCGCTTTCTCCTACAGCAGAGATCAATGTCCCTCGATCCAAACGAACTTCCCCCGTTGCAATGATCAAGAAGGGATTCGGTCCTTTCACATTCAATTTGCCTGCGCTGTCTTCGTTCCTCTTCATATAAAAATTGCGGCATTGAATGATTCCATTTTCAATCACGTGATCCTGACCGGCCTGATCTTTGAGAATGCTCAAAGTGGTGTCGAAGGACACAGTGCCGGGATTGGTCGTTCCCGGTCCAATCGCAAAATCGATTTCTGAAGGAGGCGCTAAAAAAGAAGCCTGCAAAACACCGTTTCCCCAACTTGCTAGAGGTGTCGCGATGGGTGGCGCGGGCTCTTCTTGGTTTTGATCATCGAAGTCTTCTCGTATTGCGTCCCGCTGAGTTGCTTCCTTGTCTTTGACATGAATTGATTTCAACACGCGATCTGTAACGCCGAAGTCTGCCTGACCAAGGCCATGCACCAATCGACTTTGAACCAATTCAATTTGAGAATTCCAAGGCAGAACGCCATGTGGAATCAAGGCGATCTTCGAACGATTTTCTGAATTGCAGTTTTCTAAAAGGACGCAATGAGATGGAAGAATGAGTCCATCTTCGATTCTCCGTATGTAAAACCAATCTTCGCGAAAGAGTTGAGGATTTACAGGCTGATTAAGATCGATTTCGATAGGGGCATTCGGAGAACTTAGAAGATTGATGCCGATTTCCTCTGGCAAGCTCGCCGTTTCACTCAATCTAGGTGGGCCTGGTACCGTATCGACGAAGGGATTCGCAATTGAAGATGTTAGAAAGGCAATGGAAGAGCCTGTTAACAACGGTTTGCCTTCCGCGTTTCGAATCAATCCGCGATTGTTTGTGCTATCGAGAACGGAAAAGTAGTAACTCACAACTCCTTCAGGTCGGCTCGGGAGAAAGCCGCCATCTTCTAATGCTGGAGTGAGTGGGCAATTCGCCTGAAAGTAGACTGTTTTCCCAGCAGAGTTTGGGTCGAGATAAAAGCGACCTGTGGCTGGAGGAATCACTATTTCTGGATTGCTGCAGCTCGAAAAAATCGAAATCGTCGAGCCCAACGCGAAGCTGCTTAAATCCACCGGTTCACTAAAATTCATCCGAATTGGAGAGTTGAGTGGTTGGCCGGATGCATTTGCAATTTCGATAGAAAGCAAGACAAAGTGTGTGCCGTCTCCAGATCCTCCTCCGCCTCCTCCGCAAGAAAAAAGAGAGAGAAGGAGAGCAAGGGCGGGAATGGATTTCAGGCGCGTGCCTAAACAATTATTGGAAAACAAGTTGTGAATCATGATGAGTAACTCCACCGGTTATTAGCCAGGTGTTGCAGTATGGTCACATCGTCGTGAATAAAGAGTTGATCGAAAAACGAGTATGCGTAAACTGCTCGACTGTTTATGTACTTTGATTACGCTAATGTTTTGGTGTTCCTCTTTGCAGCGGCAGGATTTGTTTTCGCAAACATGTATTTGGGCGCGTTGATTCGCCCGAAAAAGCCGAACGCAGAAAAGAACACTCCTTATGAATGCGGGGAAGATCCGATCGGGGATGCCTGGATTCGTTTTGATATCCGCTACTACACCGTGGCCCTCATATATATTGTGTTCGCGGTGGAAGTGGCATTCCTCTTTCCCTGGGCGCGTATTCTGAAAAAGACTTTAGATCCCGCCTTCGGAATTTCGCGCAATGTCGCATTTTTCGAGGGTTTGATCTTCGTAGTGATTTTAGGTCTCGGGCTCGCCTATGTTTGGGTCAAAGGGGATATCGATTGGGTAAAAACTATCGAGAAGCCTCGCATGCCCGAAGGTCAACCTGCACAAGCTTGGAAAGCTGGCGATCGAATTACTTTGGCGACCGGAATTCCTGCTGTAGAAGGCTCAGAAAATATGAAGGTTCCTGCAAAAGCGGAAATTGCTGCTGCGGAGAAAAGCTAATCGATGGGATTGCTGGAAAATAAATTCGATGAAAATGTGCTGACGACGAGAGTCGATTGGTTGCTCAATTGGGCGCGACTCTCTTCGATTTGGCCGATGACTTTCGGACTCGCCTGCTGCGCGATTGAGATGATGGCGGTGGGTGCGGCGCATCACGATATGGATCGATTCGGCGCAGGTGCTTTCCGCGCAACTCCAAGACAGGCAGATCTCATGATTGTGGCGGGTACGGTCAATTTCAAAATGGCCGAGAAAATCAAAAGACTTTACGAGCAAATGCCCAATCCCAAATACGTGATCGCGATGGGCGCCTGCGCAACAGGTGGCGGGCCTTATTACAAATTTGGCTATAACGTGGTGAAGGGCGTGGATCGCGTTGTTCCTGTGGATGTCTATCTCGCGGGCTGCCCTCCTCGTCCGGAAGCTTTGCTCGAAGCTTTGATGCTCTTGCAGGAAAAAATCCGCAAGCAGAACGTCGTTTCACGAGCGAAGATCGCGACTCCTGCATAATTCAAAACATATGGAATTCAATCAAATCGTAGAGAGGTTGAAAGCGGTTCGCGCGCCCGGAGTGTTGCGCGAGCTCAATCCTTTTGAGGCGACTTTGCCGGATCCCAATTCTCCTCCAGAGAAAAAACACGAGGAGAAGGACGCGAAGGGTCCTTTTGGCGATATGCATCTTTATGTGGATGCCAAAGACATTGTGGGGCTCTGCAAAGTGTTGCGTGACGATCCGCAATTGCGCTTCGATTGGTTGGTTTCAATTGCTGGTTGTGACTATGCCAAAGAAGCGAAGAGCTTCGGCATTGTTTACCACCTACTTTCTACTGTGCACAAACATCGATTCACTGTGCGGACAGATGTGCCCAAGGAAAAACCCGAGATCGATACAATTGAATTGATTTGGCCTGCAGCGAATTGGCACGAGCGCGAGACCTACGATTTCTACGGCATCATTTTCAAAGGTCATTCAGATCTACGTCGCATCTTGCTCGGTGACGATTGGGTCGGCTGGCCAATGCGCAAAGACTATGTCTACCCAACCGAGTATCACGGGATCAGTTGCGTATGACAGAAACTGCGAACACTCCTTACGTTTGGAATCGACCGCTCAAGCCTACTGAGCGCGAAATCGAAATCGATGTGAAGACCCAAGACATGGAAATCAACATGGGTCCTCAGCATCCTTCGACTCACGGGGTGTTGCGAGTGCTCTTGCGCGCGGATGGAGAAATTCTCACCGGCGCTCAACCTCATCTGGGTTATTTGCATCGCTGCGCAGAAAAAATCGGCGAGTCGGTCGAGTGGTTGCAATATCTGCCCTA
Source organism: uncultured Planctomycetales bacterium (assembly GCA_964570465.1). Taxonomy (GTDB): domain Bacteria; phylum Planctomycetota; class UBA1135; order UBA1135; family CAZMYG01; genus CAZMYG01. The sequence continues at coordinate 564 of CAZMYG010000163.1, read as the reverse complement.
CACCGATCGCTACGACTATCTCGCGGCGATGAACAACAATCTCGGCTATGCAATGGCGGTCGAGAAAGTGATGGGGATTGAAATTCCTCAACGCGCCGAATGGATTCGTTTGATTTGCTGCGAGCTCAATAGAATCGGTTCGCATTTGATTTCAGTTGGAACTTACGGACTCGATATCGGCGCCTTCACTCCCTTTTTCTATACCTTCCGTGAACGCGAATGGATGATGTCGCTTTTCGAAAAACTCTGCGGTGCGCGACTGACTTATAGCTTTATTCGCATTGGTGGAGTGTTCAACGATTTGCCCCCAGGTTGGCTCGAGGAATTGAAGGCTTTTTGCGATGTCTTTGAAAAGAAGTGGGTCGAGTACAACGACCTGCTGACCTACAACAAGATTTTCATCGAGCGAACGGCCAATGTCGGAATCATCCCTAAGCAAATGGCTCTCGACTATGCCTTCACTGGCCCCGGAGCGCGCGGTTCAGGAATTGATTTCGATTTGCGACGCGATATGCCCTATGGCCTTTATCCCCGAGTGAAATTCAATGTCATTCTCGGCGAAGG
>CAZMYG010000162.1:0-6344 GCA_964570465.1 uncultured Planctomycetales bacterium | reverse complement strand
AGGGAAGGATGTCTTCGCCACGCTCCCGCAGCGGAGGAATTTCAATCGGAATCACTTTTAAGCGGAAGTACAGGTCGCTACGGAATCGCCCGAGTTCCACCTCCTTTTGCAAATTCTTATTCGTAGCCGCGATGATGCGCACGGAAACTTTCACATCCCGCGTACCGCCGACTCGGCGAAAGGTCTTGTCCTCGAGTACGCGCAAGAGCTTGCCTTGAAGCCCCGGTGAGAGATCACCGATCTCATCGAGAAATACCGTGCCGCCATCTGCTAGTTCGAAGAGACCTTTCTTTTGGGTTTTGGCGTCGGTAAAGGAGCCTTTCTCATGGCCAAACAACTCTGATTCAAGCAGGGTTTCCGCAAGTGCCGTGCAGGTAATATTCATGAAAGGCTTTTCCCAGGCAGCACCTTCAAAATGGAGTGCACGAGCGACCAGCCCTTTTCCTACGCCACTTTCTCCAAGGAGCAGAAGCGTACTCGCTTCGCTTGCAGCAATTTTCTGAATTAAGCGGACGACTTCCTTCATCGCTGGACCTTTGGCGATGATATTGCTCACGCCAAAATTCTTCCGAGATTCTTCGCGCTGCCGAGCGACTTCTTCGCGCAGTTTGCCTGCCTCCAGCGCGCGTTTCACGGTCTGAATCACTTCTTCCACTTCAAAAGGCTTGCTGATGTAGTCGTAAGCGCCTTCCTTCATCGCCTCGACGGCACCACCGACGCTGGCGTGGGCGGTGATCATGACGACTGGAATTCGCGGTGCGATTTTCTTGGCCGATCTGAGAATTTCGATACCCGAGCGATCGGGAAGTTTGAAATCAAGCAAGACAAGATCGGGGATCTCTCGGCCGAGAGCTTCGAGGGCTTCGGCGCCGTCTGCGGCCTGATCCACAATATAGCCGCTTCCCTCTAAAGCTTGTCCCAAGCTCCAACGAATCATTTTTTCGTCATCAACCACTAAGATACGTGATGCCATGTTTCCTCAATTTGTTTTATATTTTTCCTATAGTAATGGGGAAAAACTCGCAAAGCGGGAGAATTTCCCCATTACTTCTTCGAGCTTCCTGGGGCAACTCCCATCTTGTTCGTGAAAAGCATATTTCTTGCCAAGCAAGACAAAAGGTAAGATTCTCGGATGAGCACCCAACAGAATATCTGGGTTCAGGCAATTTTGCATTCCATCGGAGATGGCATTCTCACGATTGAACAAAACGGAACCATCGTTTCTGCAAATTCAGCCGCGGAGAGAATCTTTGGCTATCACTCAAATGAGCTGATCGGCCGCAATGTCTCGATGATTGCTTCTCAACCCGACCGTGAAATGCACAATTCCTATCTTCAGAATTATCTCAAAACCGGGAATGCGAAAATCATCGGACGCGAGCGCGAGGTTGTCGGCCAGCGGAAGGATGGAACTCAAGTTTCTATTGGATTGATGGTCAGTGAAGTGTTCTATGAAGGGAAACGCCGATTCATCGGAGTGGCGAGGGATATCACGGAGAGAAAAAAAATCGAAACCGAGCTGGCCCGGCATCGACATCATCTAGAAGAACTCATTCGCGAGAGAACCCAAGAGCTGGAAGTTTCCTACGAACAATTGAAAGTTGCGGAAAAACTAGCCTCGATTGGAGAGTTGGCGGCCAAGATTGCGCATGAAATCAAAAACCCTCTGACAGGAATCTATGCTGCGATCCAATTGTTGGCGCGTGACGTTCCTCAGGGAGATAAAAAGAAGGAGATTTTCGAAAATGTCAGTGCAGAAGTCCGCCGACTAGACGATATCGTCCAAGATCTCCTGCGCTACGCCCGACCTGTACCTCCGAACCCGATTCCGACCGAACTTCAAAGCTTTTTGCGCGAGCTGATGGAATCCTTCAAACATCAACCCGAGCTAGCGAAGCACAAGATCTCTATTCAAGTCCCAGAAGGACTCATCGTTCCCCTTGACCCCAAATTGATGGCTCAGGTATTCAGCAATTTGATCCTGAACGCTTCTCAAGCGATGAACAAACCAGGCAAAATTGAAATCTCTGCAGCGAAACGGGATGGTTTTGTAGAAATTCAAGTCGCAGATATGGGTCCAGGAATTCCGCCCGAAATCATCTCTTCTATTTTTGATCCATTCTTCACCACCAAGACACGAGGATCTGGGCTCGGACTTTCTATATGCCGCAAAAACGTCGAAGCTCATGGAGGGAAGATCAACGTCAAAAGTGAAATAGCGAAAGGCTCGCGATTTCACATTTCATTGCCTTTCAAATGATCAAACTTTCCCCTTAGTTTCTTCCGGATTCGAAGCAAGCCATCGAATAGCGCAGACCGCAACCGCAGCACTGATGAATTGTGCGATCACAAACCCGGGTACATCCTGCGGCCGTATTCCGGCGAAGGTGTCCGTAGCCATCCGTGCCAAGGTCACCGTTGGATTCGCAAACGAAGTCGATGACGTGAACCAATAGGCGGCCGTGATGTAAGCGCCGACAGCCAAAGGAACCATTTCAGGTCGATGCCGAGAACAACCCCAGATCGTTGCAAGAAGACCAAACGTGGCGACGAATTCGCTTCCTAATAATGGAAACCCCTCACGGCTACGCTGAGAGGCAAAGAAGGCTGGATGATCAAATATGAGGTTAGCGATCGCGACTCCAGCAAAGGCGCCGACGATTTGCACGAGGATGTAACCAAAAACCTCACGCCACGGGAAAAGGCGTTGCGTCGCCATCATCAAGGTGACAAGCGGATTGAAATGCGCTCCGGAGATGGGACCAAAGGTAAGAATTAAGGCGACGAGCGCGGCTCCGGTCGCGATCGAGTTGGCTAAAAGAGCGAGGGCTGCGTTCCCATTCGCCAGACGCTCGCCCATGATTCCTGAGCCCACGACGGCGATCAGTAAAAAGGCGGTGCCTAACGCCTCGGCCATTAACTTCCGACCGTTCACGCGGGTTCTTCTCTCAACCAGCTTCGAATTTTTTGATCGATTTGATCTCTTATCCTGCGGAACTCGTTTACGGTGTCTTCTTCGTTTCCGCGAAACGCTGCCGGATCGTCGAAAGGCCAAAATAGATTCTGCGGAGCAAAAGGGTAAACCTGCGGACAACTATTCTTGGCCTTATCGCAGACGATAATCGCGTAGCGAACGGGGATCTTTCCAAGGAAGGTTTTGATGTCTTTAGACTGAAGCGCCTTTGTGTCGACTCCAATTTCTTGCAACACTATTAGGGTGAGAGGATGAATTCCTTTCGGCTCTAAGCCTGCGCTGGCGGCTTCATATCGATCGCCCGCATGATGCCGCAGCAAGGCTTCGGCCATTTGGCTACGACAAGAATTCCCCGTGCAGATAAAAAGAACACGGGGTTTTTCGCCGCTAGCCACAGCGGCCTCCCGAGCACGCCGCCGTTTCACTCGGGCAGCATTCCTCGATCGCATCAGCTAGAGCGCGTAGAGAAGTAGCAAGGTTTTGGTAGCGAACACCGTAATAAACGGTTCTCCCCTCTTTCTTCGATTCTAAAATGCCCGCTTTCTCCAAGATGGCGAGATGACGGGAGACGACCGAGAAATCGACCGAGCAGCATTCGGCGATTTCACCGACCGAACAGGTCCGGCCGCATTTCGCCAGACACGCCATCAACTTCATGCGAGTGGGATCGCCCATGGCCTTGAAAAGTTCAGGGCTCAGCAGGTTGTCGATTGGCCCACAACAAGCCGCAGCTTGCTTGGGAGAGATGGGCTTCTTGGATATTTTTTTCTTGCTCATTTGCACCAATATGCAAATAAATTTCAATGAGTCAATAACTTTTTTCTCTTCCTTTGTTCTTCCTGACGTAGTCCTTAATATGCCCGAATGCATTTTGTCGGGTCTTTATGAAAGACGAAGAACGGATCTTTTTCCCAAAGCTCCTTTCCATTCTCCCGGATTATTCGCGGGCGACCTTTTGGAACGACCTTCAGAGCGGGGTGATCGTCGGGATCGTCGCTCTTCCCCTCGCAATCGCTTTCGGGATCGCCTCAGGTGTGACTCCCGAGCGGGGAATCATCACAGCAATCGTCGCGGGATTTCTGATCTCGGCACTGGGAGGATCGCGCGTTCAGATCGGCGGACCGACGGGCGCCTTTGTCGTCATCGTCTTCGGTATCGTCTCAAGCTATGGGATCAATGGGCTCTTGCTTTGCACGATGATGGCTGGGGCGATACTCATCCTGATGGGACTGATGAGATTCGGTACGATTATTCGCTTCATCCCTTATCCACTCACCGTCGGCTTCACTGCTGGTATCGCGCTCATCATTTTTTCCTCGCAAGTCAAAGACTTGCTTGGCCTGCACATCGAGGGAACTGTTCCCGCGGAATTTCTCGGAAAATGGGAAGCGACCTTGTCCTCTCTCGGAACTCTTCATCTGCCGACCGTGCTGCTTTCCATTCTTTCCCTTGCGATTCTCCTTCTCTGGCCCAAATTCAATCGCAAGATTCCCGCTTCCCTTGTTGCCATCCTTGTTGTTACGGCTCTGGTGCGGCTATCGGGAATTGAAGTCGATACCATTGGCTCCCGTTTCGGCGAACTTCCGACGGGCTTGCCGCTTCCTTCCGTCCCGGACTTCACATGGATCGAGCTCAAGAAACTGATCCAACCGGCTTTTACCGTCGCCCTTCTCTGTGCGATCGAATCCTTGCTCTCAGCTACGGTTGCCGACAGCATGATCGAAGGAAGACATCGTCCGAATACCGAACTCATCGGCCAAGGAATTGCCAATCTGATCACACCTCTCTTTGGCGGCATTCCCGCGACAGGCGCCATCGCCCGCACAGCAACCAACATTCGAAACGGTGGAAAGACTCCGATCGCGGGGATCGTGCACGCGCTCACTCTCTTCACCATCGTTCTTTTGTTCGGGCGTTTTGCCTCCTGGATTCCCATGTGCGTGCTGGCTGCCATTCTCGTCCTCGTCTCCTATCACATGAGCGAGTGGCATTCGATTCGAAGTCTTTGGCGCGGGGCGCCTCGTATGGATGTTGCGGTGCTCGCAGTGACCTTTCTATTGACAGTCTTTGTCGATCTCACTGTCGGAGTTGAAATTGGATTGCTGATGTCGGCCGTGCTCTTCATGAAACGGATGACTGACGTGACTACCGTCAAGGAAATCACACAAGAGTTTCGCGCTCCTGTAACGGAACGGGAGCTTCGAGAAGAAGAAGATGCAACGAGTCGGCACAAGATTCCGGATGGGGTCTTGGTATTTGAAGCCCAAGGCGCTCTTTTCTTCGGAGTCGCCGAAGTGTTGCGAGGGACCCTCGTCCGAGTCGGACAAAAGCCTCCTAAGGTGCTCATCCTGCGCATGCGCAACTTGCTCGCGCTCGACGCTACCGGAATTCGAGCCTTGGATGGTTTGCACAAAAGCTGCGGCCGGCTCGGCACCACGCTTCTGATTTCCGGAATCCACGCCCAGCCTCTCTTCGCGCTCCAGAAGGACGGGCTCTACGAAAGGATCGGAGTTGAGAACGTGTTGGGAAATTTTGGCGAAGCACTCGGCCGAGCTTCTCAACTGTGCAGCTAATAACCGTGAACTAGTCGCTAATCAGCCTGTAACCCACACCTTGTTCGGTTAGGAGATACTTGGGCTGGGCTGGGTCTTTCTCTAACTTTCGCCGCAGTTGGGCCATGTACACGCGCAAATACTGGACTTCATTTTCATAAGTTGGTCCCCAGATTTGTTTCAGTAATTGGCGGTGTGTGAGCACCTTGCCGGCATGCTGGACCAACATGGTTACCAAGCGATATTCCAAGGCGGTTAAATGAATTTCCTTTTCTGCTAAAAAAACCTGCCGTTTCGCGAGATCGACTTTTAACTCCCCCACTTGAAAAATAGGGTTCTCCGAAACTGAAACCGTTTGAGAAGCATGGCGAAGTGCAACTCGGATTCGGGCCATCAGCTCCACGACTCCAAAGGGTTTCGCAACATAGTCGTCGGCGCCGGCATCTAAAGCAGCTACTTTGTCACGTTCATGACCTCGAGCGGAAAGAACGAGAATTGGGATATTGGTCCAACTGCGTAATTGTTTCGTGACCTCGATTCCGTCTTGGTCGGGTAGCCCCAGATCGAGAATGATGGCATCAGGTGGTTGGGTGGAAGCGCTGAGCAAACCCGCTTTCGCTGTCTCAGCTTCGAGTACTCGATATTGATGCCCGCTCAAAGTCGCCCGCAAAAACTTTCGAATCTGAGGATCGTCTTCGATGACCAAGATCAAAGGGCTAGGCGTACTCATTATTTTTCCGGATGTGATAATTGCGGAACCGACTCGATGGGCAAAGAGAAAAAGAAGGCGGCGCCTTTGCCTGCAGGATTTTCTGCCC
>CAZMYG010000161.1:0-6386 GCA_964570465.1 uncultured Planctomycetales bacterium | reverse complement strand
CCGCAGGCGTTTTTTCCCAATCGTGATAGGAGACGATTTTCTTGCAGGCTGGAGGCAAATCCGACAAATCGCTGACGGCTCGCCAATCGATATCGATGGCATCTGCTCCCTCGAGTGCAGCACGAAACAATAGCTTTGCGCGTTGTTCTTTGGAGCCTGCGTAAAACCCTCTCTCCTCCAAGAGAGGACAACTGACAATGACCGGTTTCTTTTTTTCTTCGAGGAGTTTTGTCCAATTCGAATTTTGAAATTGATCTAAGCGAAGCTCAAGCCAGTCCGCGAGTGCGATCTCCCCCATTTTGGATGAAACCGTTTCAAGAGACTGAGGGCGAATGGATAGACAAATTGAAGACATAAAGGAAGGTTAACGAAGTGCGCGACGCAAAGCGGAAGCTACAGCTGGTTTTAATGTTCCTTTTGCAACGGCCAGAGGAATAGTCTTTCTTGCTAGTAATAGATAGAGAGGTAACCAAGGACGGGCTCTTTTCTTGAGTACTCGAATATGACCTGCGACTACAGCGCGATCTCCACGCGCAATCGGTCCAGTTAACGCTTGCGGCAAGCCCACTTTTTCTAAATTCGAAGCCGTTCCCCATAAAAGTCCTAGTAATGCTTGAGCAGAAGAAAGTTTCTCTTGTTTGTTCTTCACTCGAGAGCGCTCCATCAAATCGATTCCGGCGCGAAACAAGGTTGCGGTGTAGTTGCTGACAATCGTCGCCGCGCTGTGATAGAGAGCTTTTGAAGAGCTAGAAACTTCGAGCGCAATTCCATCGAAGGCGGCGATCAAATCCAAAACTCGCTCGCGCGCGTCAGCACTTCCTTCCCATGCGAAAACAGAGCCCGGAATCAATCGAAGCGCTGCTTGGGGAGTAGCAAAACTTTGCAATGGGTGTACAGAAGCGACTTCCGCACCTTTCCTACGAACTTCACGTAGCAGTGCCGAAGAAAAGAAACCGCTGCTGTGTAAGACCAAGGCTCCTTTACGCAATGCGCCTAAACGAGCGAGCGCGGAAGAAACAGATTGAATTTCTCGGTCTGGAGTTGTGATCCAAATCACATCGGCTTGAGAGATGAGTTCTTTGAAACTTCGATAAGCCCGAGTGTTTTTGCCGACGAATCTCGCAGCTCTTTGCGCAGAGGAAAAAGATCGGCTTGAAAAACCTAGAACGGAAAAAGAGGGATGACGCGCTAGCAAATACCCCAAGGCACTCCCCACAACCCCAGCGCCAATGATGGCAACGCGTTCGCTTTGTTGTTTTTTAGAGACCGGCAGTTTGGCCTTCGGCTCCCTCATGCTCCTCGTAGGCATCGTAGTCGAGGTCATCGAAGTCCTGAGGGACGTAACCAGATTGCTTCGCACGTTCTCTTTCCTGTTGGAAAGCGCTAATGACCTTGTCTTGAAGGTAGTCGCGACAAACTTGATGAATCGGGTGGGCGATATCGGCATGCAAACGAGCTCGTCCTCGTTCATCTTTATCCGCTCGATCCGCACGCAACTTAGAACCACAATCGTTGCAGTAATTTGCCCGGAGATGATTTTTTCCTCCGCAGCGCGGACATCGATCGGAAAGCTTTCGGCTGGGCATCGCGACAAAATAGCCTTTTGCAGCGCCGATGATTTTTAAATCCCGAATCACAAACTCATTGCCCAAAGTAATGCTGGCAAACGCTTGTAACTTATCTCGTCGGTTTTCTAGCAACTTAACTCGAACCTCGGTGATCTCCATACACGGCCCTCCTCTATGAAGAACAAAACTCTGCTATAAAGACCCCACGGTGTGTTCCGCTAAGTTGCTTTTCAATCTCGATTTGCACGGCTTTCGCCGCTTCAACCGATTCAAAAATCCCAAAAAACGCAGAACCACTACCCGTTAGCCGAGGCGATGGTAATCCCCACGCCGCCAATCTTTCGCGGAAGATGCCAAGCTCCGGATAAATCTTTATCACCACGTCTTCCAACCGGTTATACAGAGCTGCTCGGACTCGATTGATCTCACCCGAGCGAAGCTCCTCGAAAACCAAGTCTACTGGCCGCTGGGGTTCGGGGGAAGAGGGTAGTGTGAGAGCTCGATAAACTTGTGCTGTAGAACAGGTTTGGGTTGGACAGACAATCAAAACGGTAAATGGGTGTAAAGGGGGCCACACTTTGACCTGCTCTCCACGGCTTTCACATAGAGCGCTGCCTCCATAGATAAAGAAGGGACAATCAGACCCAATCCCACTTGCCTCATTCGCAAGAACTTCAGGAGTCAGTTTCTTTTGAAATAAATGATTTAGGCCAATCAAAGTGGCCGAAGCATTGCCACTTCCCCCACCAAGTCCTGCAGCTGCGGGAATTTTTTTCCTTAGATGAATTCGCACTCCGCTGGAAACCGGATAACGATCCAAGAATCTCCGCGCCGCGCGCACAATCAAATTGTCTCCCCCTAACGGAATCGTCGGATCAGTAGAAGTGAGCTGAATCCCTTCTCGTCCCTGTGGAAAAATTTCCAACGAATCTGCCAGAGTGATTTCCTGCATCAAGGTGAGAACCTGGTGATAACCGTCGACGCGTTTGCCAACAATATCGAGATAAAGGTTGAGTTTTGCGGGGCTAATGATTTCTAGACCGCCGTCGCGTTCAAAAATCTTCAAACGGGTATTTCTCCTAAGTCTATGTTGTCAATCAATCGCGTCTTGCCTACTTTCGCTGCAACCAAAACCAAACCCTGTTTGAACTCACCTGGAATTTCCTCCCACGAAATAGGATCTATCAAAGTTAAATAGTCTAGCCGAAGCGCTGAGTTTTGTTCGATTTGCTTTTTTCCAAACTCTAATAAAGCGTTTGCCCTCTTTTCCCCGCCATTAAATCTGCTCGAGATTTCCAAAAGGGTTCGCGAAAGAACCAGAGCTGATTTTCTTTCTTCGGCTGAGAGATAACGATTTCTCGAACTCATCGCTAAGCCATCCGCTTCGCGAACGATCGGACAAGGCACAACTTCAAGAGGAAGATGAAAATCTTTCACCATGCGCTGAATCAGTGCGAGTTGCTGAGCATCCTTTTTTCCAAAATAGGCGCGAGTCGGTTGAACGATCTGGAAAAGTTTAAGAACGACAGTCAATACTCCGCGAAAATGCCCAGGCCTTGTAAGCGCCTCAAATTGATTCCCCATGCCCTCGGGAACTACATAGCTTGAGAAATCCTGTGGATACATCTGCTTGGCGTCGGTTGTAAACAACAAATCAGCGCCAGCAGATTTTGCGATTTGTAAGTCCGCGTCGAGATCTCTCGGATAGCGTTCAAAATCTTCCGTCGGAGCAAATTGCAAAGGGTTGACGAAAACCGAGACGACGACGAAATCATTCTCCTGACGCGCTCTACGAATCAGACTTTCATGTCCGGCATGTAACGCGCCCATGGTCGGAACAAAGCCTATTTTGCGACCCTCTTTTCGAAGAGATGTAGAGACTGCAATCATTTCCCCAATGTTCTGCAACAGCTTCATGATAAATCGCGCAAATGATCCACGATGCAACGGCCACTGCGAGGATGAATCCAATCCGAAGCAATTTCAGCTAGAGGTTCCAACACAAAGCGTCTTTGCAACATACGGGGATGAGGAATCTGAAGAACCGAATTCGAGAGAGTCTCACGATCAAACATCAACAAATCCAAATCGATGTTGCGCGGTCCCCAACGTACAGAAGGTTTTCTTCCTAAGTTTTCTTCCATTTTTTTTAACAGAAGAAATAACGCACTCACTCGGAGCGAAGTCTGGAATGTCGCCGCAGCATTGAGAAAAGGTTTTTGTGTTGGCCCACCGACCGCCTGTGTTTCATAAAATTGCGAATGACGTAAATCTGCGATCTCCGTTATTTCTTTCAACTGTGCAATTGCTTGACGCAGATTTTTGTCACGCTCACCGAGATTGGAGCCTAAAGCAATAGCAACCTGCGACATTTAAGGAGTGGCCTCTTCTTCATCCGCCACATTTTGATTTTGTGATTTTCCCAAAGCCATATCTCTAACCCAGAGAAATATCCCTGACGTTGCAAAACCAATAAAGAAAATCGCCAAGGCAAGTTCGGGTTCCACGATGGCAATCAAAATGACGAGGATTACTTGAATCAACACGGCAAAGGAACGCCGTTCCGAAATCACATAATTCGTGAAATGCACATAGCGCACACGGCTCACCATGAGAAGACCCAAAAGGGGCAACAAGAACGGCAATATATAGCGCAAGGCTACTGCAATCTGCTTGGGCTCAAAACCAGGAATTGTTCCCATCAACCATTGAGCAATTTTGGATTCCCCAAAACCTAGATACAGCAAAACAATACTCGCAATCACACCTGCAGCTGCGGGAGTTGGCAGACCTTTGAAATGGGTGTGATAGTCATCCCCGTGCTTATTCTCCACATTGAATCGAGCCAAACGCAAAATTGCGCAAATCGCAAACAACGCCGCAGCAGCAAAGAGAAACTTCGGATGAGGCTTTAAACCTTCGGAAACCGTTTCAAAATCGACCAATGCTTTGACAAGAAAAGCAGGAGCTACGCCGAAACTAATAGCATCACAAAGCGAGTCTAGCTGTCCGCCAAAATCAGAAGTCAGCTCGGCCATACGCGCAACTTTGCCATCGAGAGCATCGAAAACCATCGCACCAAAAATCAACCACGCAGCCGCGTTAATTTTAGAATAAAAGATGGATCCATCCGTGCCGCCACCTAATTGATAATAGAATAATGCATCCGCTGTGTAGGCAATTGCAAGGAAACCGCAAAATGCGTTTCCTAGAGTTAATAAGCTTGGGAGTACTGCAATTTTCTTCATGTTTTTTGCGCCAACATCTTACCCACTTTTTCTAAAACTGCTTGGATTTGTATTCCGCAAAGAGTGGCTTGAGTTTGATTCGCTGAATTTTTCCAGTTGAGGTTAAAGGGATTTCCTTTCCAAACTTCACGACCTTCGGACACTTTGCCGCAGAAAGTTTTTTCCGACATGCCTCTAAAATGGTGGCTTCGCTGAGCGCAGACTCCGGTTCAAGTTCGACATAAGCTCCGACTTCTTCGCCATAAGCATCATTGTCAAACCCGACCGCAACACCGCGCCGCACACCCGGAATGGAATTGAGTATTTCGTCAATTTCCAAAGGAGCAAACTTCACTCCTCCGCGTGCAATGAGTTCCTTTATCCGCCCGGTAATGAAGAAAAAAGATCGCCCTTTAGCATCCTTCGAGAAGAAACCCTCATCGCCAGACCGAAACCAACCATGTTCAAAAGTCGTTTGATTGGCTTGCGGGTTTTCGTAATAACCTTTCATCACATTGTGACCACGAATCACTATCTCTCCGCGCAATTCTTCGCTCAACGCATTGCCTTGTGAATCATGAATCGCCATTTCATTGCAAGGCAAGGGCACACCTATCGAAGGAAATCCATAGTCCTGCATCCAACTCGTATGCTCGCTCTTGGACAAATCCAATGGCAAGAAGCAGGAATAACAAGTTGTTTCCGAGAGCCCATAGCCATGGATTACAGGAAATCCGAATAGTTTTTCGAAACGAGCAGCAAGCTCAACAGTTAGAGGACCTGCGCCACAAATGAGATGTCGAAATGCTTTCAAATCGTAGCGAGAAAGATCCTCATTTCTCTCGACTAAAAAATGCAGCAAGGTTGGCACGACACTGACGATTTCTACTCTTTCTGCAGCGGCGGTTTTCCAAAATCTCGTTGCCGAGAAACGTCGATTGAGCACCACCGTCGCACTGGCATAAAGAGGAGTCATCAAGGTGACCACAATTCCATTCACATGGTGAATCGGTAAAACACACATCATCCTTCCGCCAGATTGAATCTTCTGCCATTGAGAGATTGCCCGAGCGTCGGCAAGTAGATTGTATTGAGTCAACACAACGCCTTTCGGCATTCCTGTTGTTCCTGAGGTGTAAACAATGAGCGCTTCGTCGTGGAGGTTGACACCACTGGGAGCAAAATCCACCGCCGAGTTTAACAATATGCTTTCAACCGATTCCTTCTCATTGCTTTGACTGAACAACAAAGGAAGAAAGGAGGCAGAAGCTTTCGCACGAGGAGCCATCTCGCTCGCAACTAAACACAACTTAGCCCCCGAGTTTTTCAGAATGTAGGCAACTCGATCATCACTCTCTTCTACATTGATAGGAACTAGCACGGCTCCCAAAGACCAAACTGCAAAATAAGAGAGCACCGTATCGGGATGATTGAACATCAAGGTCGCTACGCGATCTCCCCGTCCGATTTGATAGTTTTTAGCAAGAGCGTCGGCTAGTTTTGCGACGTTTTGAGCGAATTGAATATAGTTGTATGAGACTCGTTTGCGATCGTCGTCTCCGTAATAGACCAGAAACTCGCGTCCTGGATC
>CAZMYG010000160.1:2735-6402 GCA_964570465.1 uncultured Planctomycetales bacterium | reverse complement strand
ACGATGTTGCACAACAGGGACACACAAGGGTACAGCGGCATTTCAACCATCAACCCATCCGAACAGAAAACGCATCGCGAGGCGTTCTTGGATTCTTTACGATTCAACCGTCTTTGGCGCTGGCGGCCCGCGTTCGCCTCCTTATTGCCAGCGGCGGTGTTGTTGCTTTCTTCGAGTTCTCTTTATGCGCAGAACTGTAATAACAACCAAGCTCCTATTGCTAACCTAGGCCCCGATCGTACGGGGCAAATCAATGTGTCGCTGACTTTCAGTGCTGCAGGGTCTTCGGATCCTGACGGAACCCTCAACTCCTACTGGTTTAATTTTGGAGACGGTGCGTTTACAGGCTGCAATCCAATGCAAGCGTTCAACACAGTTACGCGGCGACAGGGACTTACAGTGTGCGTTTGTGGGTACGAGACAATTGCAATGTTTTTTCCGCAGCGGACACGGCGATTGTGACTATCAGTGCAGTGAATCCATGCAATGGCAATGCTCCACCAATTGCCAACGCAGGGCCCGATAAATCAGGAACGGTCATCATTTTGCTTGGGGGAGACGGCTTACTATGGAATTGGTTTTAGCAATTCCCCTTTAGGTGGAGGTGGTCGTAATTACCATATTGGTAAAGGTAATCTGTTTGTTAACGGGCACTCTCCGGTTGAATACAAATCGTTCGGTCTGAGTTACCACCTCAACGCTCTTGCCAGCGGTACGCTTTTTCTTCATGACCCAGATGGTCCATTGGGGACGCAGGATCCGGTATTGTTCTGCATGCTTCCCAATCTTCAATTCGGTGCGTTTGCTTCGGATTAGTGGAATCAAAGAAAGCTAGGATTGCTCGAGGGCGCAAATTTCCTCGACGGCTTGCTTCCAGTGTAGCGCTAGGACATTACCCATTTGTTTTGTTTGTGGATCTCGCGAAATGAGCCGCAGCTTTGGATTGCGAAAGTCTTTTTCGAAAGTCGTAAGGCTCTTCGTATGCCGCTCGTCGACACGGCCGGTCGACTTGATCTCGCAGAGAAACACTTCGTTTCGTCCTTTCTCGACAACCAAATCGATTTTTTGATTTTCTGAAACTCTCAGGAAAGAAAGTTTGTGCTGCTTCTCTGAGTAATGGAGCAATCGATGAATTTCATTGACGAGAAAATTTTCAAAAAGCTTGCCATATTCGAAGCTCTTTGCCGCCAACGTTTCGTCGACTCTTCCCGCCAACGTACGAGCAACGCCAGTATCGAAGAAATAGAATTTTTGCGCCTTACGCTGCTGTTTACGCAGGGATCGCTCGTAGCTCGGCAGATGAAATCCTAACAAAGTGTCTTCGAGAATTTGGAAGTAGCGCAGCACGGTCTTCGCATCGGAATCGATGTCTTTGGCGATATTGGAAAAATTCACGATCTCGGTCGAAGCGCTTCCCGCGATTTCTAGAAACCGGCGAAAAGGAGGGAGGTTGCGGACGATTTGTTCGGCGATGACTTCTTCTTGAAGATAGGTTTGCGCGTAAGCCTTCAAAAATCGGATTTTGTCCAAAGGATCTTGCAAACTGAAAATTTCGGGAAGAGTTCCCAATTGCAGCGCGGAGTCGAGATCGAAGTCCTTTTCCAGCTCGACGGAAGTTAGAGGAAACAGGTTGTAAACGAAAGCTCGTCCCGCCAAGAGATTGGCGGCACCTCGTTTGAGTTTTCTGGCACTCGAACCGCTGAGAGCGAATTTGAAATTTTTCTTGCCGATTTGCTGATGCGCGATTTCAAGTAGTTGAGGAACTTTTTGCACTTCATCAATGACGATCCAGTCCTTTTTGCCCAGCGCGGGGAGAATGATCTCTAATAGTCGGTTGGGGTAGGCGGAGAGGCTGTTTGCCAGTTCTGGGTCGAGAAGATCGATGAGAATGGAATTTTCGGGAGAGAAGCTTTGTTTGAGCAGCTCGGATTTTCCCGTTCCTCTAGCGCCAAATAGAAAGAAGGAATGGGATTTTGAGGGTTGTAGAAGTCTTTGGTACATGTGCCAAATAATACGGTATTATTTGGCACGAATGCAAGTTTGGTTATTGAAGAAAGCTAGGCTTCCCTAGCTTGTGCTCTGCTCGATCGCTTCATAAGATTCGAAGTCTTCGGGGCGTAGCTCAGCTTGGCTAGAGCACTACGTTTGGGACGTAGGGGTCGCTGGTTCGAATCCAGTCGCCCCGACCAGTGATACAAATCGCTGTTGTCGGTTTTCCCCATGGAAGCTTTACAGAAATATCGTTTGCCTGCGATTCCTAGTGTCGATCAAGTCGCACTCGAGGAACGCGCGGCTTCGTTTACCAAGCGCAGTGTGAAGAGCAGCGCGAAAAAGGCGGCACTGGCGACCATTGTGCGCATGATGGATTTGACAACGCTGGAAGGTGCCGACACTCCCGGAAAAGTGCGCATGCTTTGTCAGAAAGCGCGCACACCTAAACCCGGTTCGAAAGTTCCCTCTGTTGCCGCAATCTGTGTTTATCCCACTTTGGTTGCTGTGGCGAAGAAAGCTTTGGAAGGCTCGACTGTGAAAGTCGCTTCCGTGGCGACTTCCTTTCCCTCTGGACAATCCTTTTTGCAAACACGATTGGAAGAAGTGCGACGGGCTGTTTCTGCCGGTGCAGATGAAATCGATATGGTGATTAATCGCGGAGCTTATCTGGCGGGCGAGTACTCGCGAGTCTTCGATGAAATTGTCGCGGTGAAAGAAGCTTGCGGTCCCGCGCATTTGAAAACGATTTTGGAAACGGGTGAATTGGAAAACTACGACTCCGTCCGACGCGCTTCGCAAATCGCGATGGATGCGGGTTCGGATTTCATCAAAACCTCGACAGGAAAATTGACTGCTGCGGCGACTTTACCCGTGACGCTCGTCATGCTCGAAGCCATTCGCGATTTTTATTTCGCGACAGGCCGCGTGATCGGGATGAAACCCGCCGGCGGAATTCGTACGGCGAAGCAAGCTTGGCAATATCTCGTCATGGTGAAAGAAACACTCGGCGATGATTGGCTAACTCCCGATCGTTTTCGCCTCGGCGCCTCTTCCTTATTAAATGATGTGCTCATGCAATGGGATTGGCTTGAGAGCGGTCGCTATTCCTCGGAAATCTATTACAGTTTGGATTGAAGATGACAGAGAGTTTTGAAATTCAGCCACGAGTCGGCAAACGTTCCGCAAAAACGACAACACGCGCGAATGTTCGAGAACTTCTCTTCGGAGATCTTTGGACTTACGCGCCCGCGCCCGAAAAACCAGATCATGTACGTTTTGAAAAACGCTATGGGCATTTCATCGGCGGGAAAATGGTTAGCGGGAAGAATTACTTTAAAGCGATCAATCCCGGGACTGAAGAAACGCTTTGCGAATTTCCCACTGCGGATAAACGCGTTGTTGATCAGGCAGTCAAAGCTGCGCGAACGGCCTACGAAAAACATTGGAAGCCACTCAAAGGCTCTGAGAGAGCAAAATTCCTCTATCGCATCGGCCGGATGATTCAGGAGAAGGCGCGCGAACTCGCGATTCTCGAATCGATGAATAATGGCAAGCCGATCAAAGAATCACGCGATGTCGATGTGCCCTTAGCTGCGGCGCACTTCCTTTATTATGCGGGTTGGGCGGACAAACTCGATTTTGCTTTCCCAGGCGCGCGAGCGCATTCGATTGGTGT
>CAZMYG010000160.1:0-2635 GCA_964570465.1 uncultured Planctomycetales bacterium | reverse complement strand
TGTCGCCGAGATTGTGCTGAAAAAATTGCGTCATCGCATGGCTTCGATTCGCGTCGGCGATCCACTCGACAAAAACACCGATGTCGGCGCGATCAATTCGAAGGCCCAGCTCGAAAGAATTTGCCGCTATGTGGAGATTGGTCAGGAAGAAGGCGCGCAGATGCATCAGCTTGCGTGTGACTTGCCCAAAAAAGGCTTTTTCTTCCGCCCAACTTTTTTCACCAAGGTTGCGCAATCGCATCGCATTTCTCAGGAAGAAATTTTTGGGCCGGTGCTTGCCGTACAAACCTTCCGCACTCCGGAAGAGGCAATTCAAAAAGCGAATAATTCTTCCTATGGGCTTTCTGCGGGAATTTGGAGTGATAAAGGTTCCAAATTGTTCTCGGTCGCGGGAGCGTTGCGCGCGGGAGTGATTTGGGGCAATACCTTCAACAAATTCGATCCGGGCTCTCCCTTTGGCGGCTACAAAGAAAGTGGTTTTGGTCGCGAAGGTGGAGTTCAGGGCTTGCTTCCTTATTTGGAGTTGCAGTCATGGCAGTAACAACTCGAATCCCAGTTCCAAAAACCTACAAACTCTATATCGATGGGCAATTTCCTCGCTCGGAGAGCGGACGTTATGTCCAGCAGAAAGATGCGCGCGGGGAATTTCTCGCCAACTATTGCCGTGCCTCCCGCAAAGATTTGCGAGACGCGGTAAAAGCTGCGCGCAAGGCGCAAAATTCTTGGGCCAAACGCTCGGCTTTCAATCGCAGCCAAATTCTCTTTCGCAT
The DNA here is from genome assembly GCA_964570465.1 of uncultured Planctomycetales bacterium. GTDB lineage: Bacteria > Planctomycetota > UBA1135 > UBA1135 > CAZMYG01 > CAZMYG01. The sequence goes on along the minus strand of CAZMYG010000160.1, from coordinate 1,865 downwards.
CGCCGAGATGTTGGAAGATCGACGAGAACTTTTCGAACAGCGTTTACAAACCGGTCTCGGTTGGAGTGCCCAAGAAGCCAAAGCAGAACTCAGCGCCGCCGTTGATCGCATGTTTTGGTATGCCGGTTGGGCGGACAAATTCACCCAGGTTTTAGGTGGGGTAAATCCCGTTGCGCTGCCCTTTTTCAATTTCACTTTTTCAGAGCCCACCGGTGTGGTCGCTGTTTTGGCGCCGAAGAATTCACCATTGCTCGGTTTGATTTCCGTGATCGCGCCCGTAATTCTCTCGGGCAATACCTGCGTGTTTGTCGTCGAGAATGCTTTGCCGACTCTCGCCATCGATTTTGCCGAGGTGTTGGCGACTAGTGATTTACCCGCCGGTGTCGTAAATATCCTGACCGGATTACGCTCGGAAATGAGCCGTTTCGCCGCGGGGCATATGGATATCAACGCTCTCGCTTGTTTCGGCGCAGACATTGAAGAAAGAACTCTCCTTCAAAAAGAAGGAGCAGAAAATGTGAAGCGCGTGAAGTTTTTTGATGACCCACAAACCCGCGCGTGGAGGACAAATCAAACACAGGGTTTATATTGGGTCGAGCCATTCATCGAATGGAAAACAGCTTGGCATCCGGTAGGTACATAATGGGAAATCTAGAAATCGAAAAAGTGTTAATTGGTGCAGAGGAAATTCAGAAGCGAGTCACCGCGATGGGGCGGCAGATCGCTACAGACTATGCAGGAAAGGATTTACTCTGCGTGGCGATTTTGCGCGGGTCATTCATTTTCTTAGCCGATCTCGTCCGAGCGGCCAATATCCCTTCTCAAGTGGATTTTATTCGCTGCTCTTCTTATGGAAATCGAACGACTTCGAGTGGGCGGGTTGAAATTGAATTCTTCGGTCAACCTGTAGAGATTCGTGGGCGTCATGTGTTGATTGTCGACGATATTCTCGATGCAGGCTGGACTCTGAAGAAGGTCAGTGAACAGATCGCTGCCAGAGGCGCTGCGAGCGTGAAAACTTGTGTGTTGCTCGATAAACCTTCTCGGAGAGCAACCCCACTCAAAGCGGACTATTGTGGATTCTCTATCGACGATCATTTTGTTGTGGGTTACGGAATGGATTTTCAGGAAAGACATCGTTCTTTGCCCTATGTTGCCGTTTTAGCGGAACAAAAAACGAAGGAAGTTTCGAACTCGAAGGAATGTGTATGAAAGCGATTTATTGTTTGAGCATTTTGTTTTTCGCCTGTGCGACAACCACTCCTGTGAATCACGCGGAGCAAAAAAACTCTTCTGCTGTTCATGCGGAGGCAAAAGCAGAACGCGCGAGCGTGCAAAAAACGGTTTGGACTGCGGAGAACAATCCAACGACTCGCGGTGGGCGTGGAGAACCTAGTTTGGATGACAAGGATCGACCTGCAGCTTGGGCTTTTATCGACGGACGCGAAGGCAAGTATCAGGAAGAAAATGGAAAAAAGCTGATGCAATGGGTGATTGAAACTCCGATTTCCAATACTCCAAGCTTTCGGGTGGACGTTTATGAGCCTTTGCTAGGCGAGCCAACAAATTTCCAAGCTGTGATCCAAAGCGAAAAACTGGATGACGGGTCGATGGCGGTTTACACAATCCGGGCCGAAGAAGGCAGTTTCAAAGTGGGACAAGACTATTCTTTGTTAGCACCCGGACCGAACTTTACTTTGACCGACAAGATGACCAATCAAACTCTAGAAAGCATTCCTCCGTTGAAACCCGGACGTTATGGCTTTGTTGCAGGGATCAAGAACTTGCAGATGAATCAAGAGGGGCTTGCGATTACTTATTTCATCGTCCGCTAATCGCCAATACTCGCTGTTCTTTAAGGGCCT
>CAZMYG010000159.1:0-6444 GCA_964570465.1 uncultured Planctomycetales bacterium | reverse complement strand
AATCAGGGCTGCAAGCTCGACGAATTACGCGGGACGATTCAGAACGACATACTCAAAGAATTCCAAGCCCAACATGCTTGGCTCGTTCCACCGGAACCCGCGCTGCGTTTGATTGTCGATACTTTTGAGTTTGGTGCGAAGAAAGTGCCTAAGTGGAATCCGGTTTCGATTTCTGGTTATCACATTCGCGAAGCTGGTTCGACTGCGCTGCAAGAACTCGCCTTCACTTTGGCAAACGGATTTGAATATGTGCGTCGCGGAGTGGCGCGCGGTCTCGATGTTGACGAATTTGCCCCACGGCTTTCTTTCTTTTTCGACATTCACATGGATTTCTTCGAAGAGATTGCCAAGTTGCGTGCGGCGAGACGCATTTGGGCGAGACATATGCGCGAAGAGTTTGGTGCGAAGAATCCAGAATCGATGAGACTTCGCTTCCATTCGCAAACTGCGGGGGTGTCGCTCACGGAACAGCAGCCAGAAAACAATATTGTCCGCACGGCCTACGAAGCGATGGCGGCAGTTCTCGGTGGTACTCAATCTTTGCATACCAATTCCATGGACGAGACCTTGGCCTTGCCCACGGAAAAAGCAGTGAAAATTGCTTTGCGAACGCAGCAAGTACTCGCCTATGAAACAGAAGTAGTGAATACCATCGATCCTCTGGCGGGCTCTTATTTCGTCGAGGCGATGACGAATAGACTCGAGGAGAATGCAGAAAAGTATTTCCGCGAAATCGAAGTGCGAGGTGGTGTGGTCAAGGCAACTGAAGATGGATATATCCAGCGCGAAATTCATCGTGCTTCTACTGCTTATCAAGAAGCGGTGGAACAGAAGCGAAAAACCATCGTAGGTGTCAACAAATTCGTCGAGGAAGGCGAGAAACTCGAAATCCCTCTGCTCAAAATCGATCCCAATGTCGAACGTACGTCAGCAGAAAATTTGAAGAAAACGCGACGCAAACAAAATTCGAGTGAGGTTAAAAGATCACTCTCGGCTTTGCGCGCTGCTTGTAAAAAACCTAAAGAAAATCTAATGCCTTATCTTCTCGAAGCGGCACATGCCTATGCAACGCTAGGACAAATTTGCGATGTGCTTCGAGAGGAGTTTGGCGAATATCACGAACCAAAAATCCTATGAAACGAAAAATCCGAGTTCTTGTTGCGAAGCCTGGTCTCGACGGTCATGACCGTGGGGCTAAGGTGATTGCATCCATATTGCGCGACCGAGGGATGGAAGTGATTTACACCGGATTACATCAAACTCCAGAGATGATTGTTGAAGCAGCGATTCAAGAAGACGTCGATGTGGTCGGGCTTTCGATTCTCTCTGGTGCGCATATGACTTTGTTTCCCCGAATTCAAAAGCTGCTCGAAGCTCGCGGAAAAGGCGATGTGCTTTTGACGGGTGGGGGAATTATTCCCAAGGAAGATATGGAGCAGCTGGAAAAACTCGGTTTTGCAAAGTTGTTCGGACCGGGAACGCCCACAGGCGATATCGCAAAATATATTGAAGTACAAATGCAGGGACGTTGGGCGCCAAAGACAAAAGAGAAAGCGCAATCGAAGGTGAAAAAAGTTGCGATGCGTGGGAGGAAACGATGAGCACGGCATTGCAGAATAATTTTGAGTTTAGCGAAGAGCAGCAGATGATTCGTGACACGGTGCGTAAGTTTGCCCGCGAGGAAGTGGAGCCTGTCGCGGCATCCGTCGATCGCGATTCTCGCTTTCCAATCGAGCATTTTGAAAAAATGGCAGAGCTCGGTTTGATGGGCTTGCCGATTCCCGAGGAATACGGCGGCTCCGGTTTTGGAACGCTTGCCTATATTCTTGCAGTCGAAGAGCTCGCCAAAGTTTGCGGTTCTACTTGCTTGTCCTATGCCGCACACGTTTCTCTGGGCACTTATCCCATTTATGCTTTTGGTTCCGAAGCGCTCAAAAAGAAATACGTTCCTGATCTCGCGAGTGGGAAAAAACTGGGTGCCTTTGGTTTGACGGAACCTGGAGCGGGTTCGGACGCTGCGGGAACGAAGACCATGGCGCGCCGCGAGGGAGATTTCTACGTTTTAAGCGGACGCAAGTGTTTTATTACTAACGCGAACTACGCGAAAACTTTCATTGTGACTGCGGTGACGGATAAAGCGCGCGGACCTCAGGGAATTTCGGCATTTGTTTTGGAGCGTGACACTCCTGGTTTCGATATTGAAAAGGGCGAAGAGAAATTGGGCACTCGCGGTTCTGACTGGGGCTCGCTCGTATTCCATGATTGCAAGGTGCCCGCGGAGAATCGTCTGGGCTCGGAAGGAGAAGGTTTCTCTGCATTTATGAAGACTTTGGAAGGAGGTCGCATTTCCATCGGAGCTTTGGCGCTTGGAATTGCCGAAGGCGCAATGGATAAGGCCGTACAACACGCCAAACAGCGAACTACTTTTGGAAAACCAATTGCAGAACATCAAGGAGTCGCTTTCAAAATTGCCGACATGGAAACGGAAATCTCCGCTGCGCGACATCTTGTCTATCACGCCGCTCGTTTGAAAGACGCGGGCCAACCGTTTGGACATGCTGCAGCGATGGCCAAGCTCTATGCTTCGGAAGTTGCCATGCGAGTTACTTACGAAGCCATTCAGATTTTTGGTGGCTACGGATTTTGTCAGGACTACCCGGTCGAGCGAATGTATCGCGATGCGAAGATTTGCACGATTGGAGAGGGGACTAGTGAAATCCAGCGCATGATTATTTCGAGGAGTTTGTTAAAGGCCTGAGATGAGTCATGTCTTCTTCTGCGCAGCGCATCATCTGTCTTTGTCCTAGTCTCACCGAAGCGATTTTCGATTTGGGAGCGGGGGAACTCGTTGTTGGCATCACCGATTGGTGTGTTCACCCACAAGAGAAACTCGGGGGACTTCCTCGTGTTGGCGGAACAAAAACTCCTGATCTTGAAAAAATATACTCGCTCAAACCCGATCTCGTCGTCGTGAACGAAGAAGAGAATCGTCTCGAAGATGCGGAGGAAATTCAGTCTCACGGCATCACGGTTCTCAATATCTTTCCCAAAACGGTTCAGGAAGCGGCGGATGGAATGCGAGTGCTTGCTACGCAAATTGGTCAGCAGGCCGCTGGGGAAAAACTCGCGAGCGAAATCGAAGCGCAGATTCAAAATCTGAAAAAACAGAAAAACGAGAAAACTCCACTTCGTTTTGCCGCCATGATTTGGCGCCGGCCTTATATGAGCGTGAATCACGACACCTTTGTCAGCGATCTGCTCACTCTCACTGGCGGTGAAAATGTTTTTGCCTCGCAAGAATCCCGCTATCCAAAAATCAGCGCCGAGCAGCTTTTCCGAACTAAGCCCGATGCGATTTTCTTACTTTCAGAGCCTTATGGATTCACCGCACCCCATGCCGCCGAAGTTTCGGCAGACTCTGGTTTACCACCGGGAAAAATTCATCTCGCCGACGGAGAGTTGTTGACCTGGTACGGCTCTCGAACTCCCAAAGGTCTTCGTTACGCCAGCGAACTTGTAGCGAAGGCGCGAAGCTTCGTTTAATTTGTCCGTCATGCAAACTCTAAAAACCCTTTTCGTCTTCTTGGCCATTTTCCTCGCCGCGGCCTTTGCTCAAGAACCTCCAAAACCAGACGCGACTCTTGAGTATTTGAAAAAAGTCGACGGGATCATGTTTAACTATCCCGACGCGGGCGTGCACAGCGTTACGATGAAAATGAAATTCGGCGGCAACAAGATGATGCCTGCGGAAATGCGCGAGAAATTGAAAGACGCGGCGTTGGTGTATTACTGGCGCCAAGAACCTTGGGCTGAGGCGATCGATGTGACCGGGGTGCCCCCAGAAATGGCGGCGATGAAGCAGCAAATGCTAGGCGAAGGAATTTCTTCGATGCGCAAGCTAGTTGCTCATTCGCGAACCGAGCTGGCCAAGCATTATCAAATCAGCATGGAAAAGGATGGAGAGCTCACCAAGCTTCACTACATGCCAAAAGAGGGGAAAAAAGATTTCCCCGAATTTACTCAATGGCATGACAAGCTCGGAAAACTCGTAAAAGGTTTGGAGAAGGATTCCAAGAAAGGGACGAATCTCGCGGTCGACTTTGGGCTTCAGCCGTTTGGGACCAAGTATGCCATTTCGGATTGGAAACAAGGCGATGGCGGCGAGAATCCTGGAATAGTCAAGTTGGAATATGGAAAATCCGACGACATGCCTGTTCTACAGAAATTCATTTCTTCGTCTGGGCCTCTTTCGATTGAATTCCCAATGACAATGGAACTCAATCCCAAACACGAAGCTTCTGTATTCGGCGACAAATAAAGCTAGGGCAAGGAAGCGTTATTCCAGATTTCGAACTCTCCGGCTCCATTGAGCAAGTCAATGAGTCTGAGAATATCACTTGGTTCGGCGACCCCACTTCGATTGATATCCGTTGAGTGGAGAAGGCGCAGGGCGCCAACTCCATTGAGAGAGTCAATCAAACTCAGAATGTCTGTGGGGGCGCTCGTTCCATCACCGTTTACGTCTCCTGGGAGAGCAGCCAGGTGAATTTCTTGATTTCGGACTAGATAGCGCAGAGTCGTTCTCGCTCCAGGTTCCAGCGCCGTATCAAAAGAAATGAGCAGACGGCGGTCGCTTGAAGGGAGCGGGAAAACACTTGTTACTATTGGGGCTTGCCCATCGCCACCTTCTTCAAATAAAGCAAACAAACCGGTTTCAATCGTTTCGATGGGTGCCTCGAAATCGAGAATGACGAAGCTGTATCCTTGTGCCTCACCTCCTTCAATAGGGTACGGTTGCCGCGCATCGATGATTCCATCTGCTGGATCGCTCGAGGCGAGTGTAGGGAATTCGCAATCGTCTGGAATCGCATTTGCGTTGAGGTCGATGCTTCTGCCTTCGGTGATATCACAGGAATCTAAAATCTCGTTTCCATTGCAATCCGTACTTGTACCTTGCGCTAGGTCGCAGTCGTCTGGAAGTAGATTTACGTTGCAGTCCAAACTTGGATCACCGGAAATTTCTTCGAAGTCCAGGACTCCATTTTCGTTGCAATCCGTGACCAGGGGAGCGGAGAAGCATAGCGAAAACGGTTGTGGACCTTGAGGAACATTGAAAGCTCGAACCTCAATGCGCCATACTCCAGCCATCGGATTGTCGACATGTACTTGCTCGATATTGTTTTTTCGATCTGGCGCATTTCGTACTGCGGGGGAGCCGGGCAAAATTGGATTCAGAGTCCACGGGAAATACTGCTGCCCATTCGGATCGAAGACTACTAAGTCTAAATCGTTGACCAAAGCAATCGCTACATTGGGCACAGCAGGCGCATCATCCCAGGCGAGAGTCGTGGAAAAATCTTGAGTTCCGGCTTCAACTTGCAACAAAGTGATGTGGCTTTCGCTTTGCTCGACGCTCGCTTCGAAGAAATGGCTGTAATCGTTTTGGCGTAAAAAATCGATCGTGTCTTTGATACGTACAGATCCATATCCAAATTTGTAATCTGGACCCGAATTTCCAAGATCCTTGGCATTATGGGCAAAGAGTGCTTTCAATGTGGAATTTCTAGGATTTGGGGATTCAGGAAAACGCGCGCGATAGTCTTCGAGTAGAAGTGCAGCTAAGCCTGTTACCGTAGGTGCGGCCATCGAAGTTCCGCATTTCACGGTGTAGCCACTTCCAATCTCTGTCGAAGTAACACCAAAATCGCTTGAGTTCTGACATCCGGGAGCGCAGATGTCCGGTTTCAATCGACCGTCATCGGTCGGTCCCCAGCTCGAAAAATTCGTCATCGAATCGTTGTTCGAATGGACAGCTCCTACTGTGATGTGATTCTTTGCGCACGCTGGAGGGGCAGTGGAGTGATAGCCTTCGGGAGTATGTACTCCTGGACACCCGGAACAATTTCTCTCGTTGCCGTTGGCCCAAATTGTCCGAAATGGTGTGCCCAGACTTCCGCGAACAATCGAGTCGATCAACTGATCGGTGACACCGTAGTCTCCTGTAATTCCGCAAGGAAAATCGTTCCAGCAGGTATTGGTCCCGATGGAATTGTTAGCCAGATCGACGCCGAAATTGTTGATGGCGTCCGAGTAATTTGATTCCAGATCCCCAGTGTTGCTATAGAGAAAAATCCCTCCGGAATCCCATTCAAAACCATACGACTCCAAAGTCACCCCGGGCGCCATGCCTCGTCGTAGCCCGTTGCTTTGCGCTCCACTTCCTCCAATTGTTCCTGCAACGTGTGTGGCATGACTAGCGACGCTGTCCGAATCTCGAATATGTAGCCTTCCCCCAAAGTCTGGGTGCGAAGATGAGGCGGTACCCCCATCGAACACCATGACGGATATTCCAGCACCACTGAGATGATATGGAGCGGCTTGTACTTGATCGGCTTGAGTCAGTTGACGGTTGTTGTCATTCAGGGAACTAAACTGGGGGAGTGG
>CAZMYG010000158.1:0-6501 GCA_964570465.1 uncultured Planctomycetales bacterium | reverse complement strand
TCTCCACTCCAGCAGGAGAAAATCCATATCCCAATAAAATGGGCGCTTTCCCGAGCAGGGGTGTTAGGGCAAATGGAGAACATAGTCCAATAATCAGTGGGCTGGGATAGGGAGCCGCATTTGTCAGAACCTGGAGAACTTGATCCAGGGTTTCTTGCGAATAACCGGCTCTTCCTCGCCAAGCACGATTATCAGAGAGTAAGAAAAGTACCGGACGGCCATTTTCCTCTACGTGAATTCCTCGCGTACCCATTTCTTTTCGAAGCAAAGCATCAAAGCCTTCTGCGGCTTTGCATTCATTCCAAACATGCAAGGAAATCGATTCGCCTGGACGTAAGGGTTGAAAGGCTTTTCGAGGATCGATCAAGGTGAAACTTTTCTCCGCAAATACACGGTCTAGTCTTTTGCCTTCGAGATTGAGTCGGAATCGTTCTCGATTGTGGGTGGAGAGTTTTTGAAGTCGATCTAGAGAGCGATCAATGCGTTTTTCAGAAAGTCCACCTCGCACAACCGCTTCCTCGATCCGTTGTGCTGTTGCAAGCGGATCACCTGGCATCAGCAATAAATCATTTCCCGCTTGTAGTGCGCGTAAGCCCAAACTGTCAGGGCTATCGTTTTTCAAAGCGCCCATCATCAACGCATCGGTGACTACTACTCCATCGAAACCTAATTTCCCGCGCAAATAGCCTTCAATGATTCGAGAAGAAAAAGTCGTTGGACATTTTACGTCGCTTTCAAGGGCGGGGACGCAGAGATGCCCGACCATGATGGAGGGAATTTTTTGAGCGACGAGAGTTTTGAAGGGGCGCAGGTCAGATTTTTCGAGCCACTCGAGAGAAAGTTCAATCGTGGGTAATTCTTCATGGGAGTCGAGCGGAGTGGATCCGTGACCCGGAAAATGTTTCCCCGTTGCTATGCCGCCACCTTCCGACACTCCGCGAACAAAGGCGCTAGCCAGAGTTTCTGCTCGAGCAGGATCCGAACCCAAGGAACGCGCACCCATGACAGGGTTTTTGGGATCTCTTGCTAAATCGAGGACAGGACCAAAGAGCCAGCGAATTCCTAGAGCATTGGCTTCTTCGGCAATGGCGGCTCCTAGTTCTTGGGCGAGTTCTTCGCTTCGACTGGCGCCCAAAGCCATCATGGGTGGGTAGCGAGTCGCACCTGCGATTTGTTGTCCTGGACCTTCTTCTAAATCAGCGGCGAAGAGAGGAGGGCGAGGAACGATTTCTGCGCGAATCCAACGTAGTAGACCGGGTGTTGTTTCACGATTGCCACCAAAGACAATGAAACTTGCTGGTGGATAGCGCTCCAGAAATTCCTGAGGTTGAGGAAAATCAAAACAATTCCAGCCGCTGCGATCTCCGAACACACGAGGGCAAATCAAGGCACCGATTTTTTCTCGTAAATTCATCCGGCTCATAGCGATATCCTCCCCAAGGGTACTCGCCGTTTTGCTCCTGTAGCTCCTGGATGGTTCGCAGTGTTCCCGCGCAAAGTTTCATGGCCTAAGAGTGCAAAAATCATAGACTCGCGCGCTTGTACTGGGATGCCGTAGTCCTGGCTTGATTTGACTGTGATCGGGAGCATTTCGTGGCGAATCGCATCCATGAGGGCGGGATTGTATACGCCACCTCCTGCAACAACGAGTTCTCGAATTTTCTCTTTCGAATTTGTTTGTTCGATGGCGTGTCGAATTGCTTTCGCACTGAATTTAATCGCACTGGCGAGCAGATCTTCCAGGCTCACTTTATTTTTCTTACTCAACAATTCGGCGAGAAAGTGTTCTCCGAAATCCTCTCGGCCCGTTGATTTCGGCGGCGCCTTTTTCAGAAAGGGATGTTCCATCATCCACGCGAGCAAGTCTGTATCTACTTTGCCGGACTTCGCAAGTTTTCCATCTCGATCAAAATGAATTTCTCCTCGCGAAACTCTGCGCACGAGACCATCGAGAAGCATATTTGCTGGACCCACATCGAAAGCCAGTAAGGCTTCGGGATCCTTGTTAAGAAAGCTAAGGTTGGCGATTCCGCCCAGGTTCAACACAGCGAGAGGTTTTTCTACGGAGGCAAAAAGCAAATAGTCTCCATAGGCAGAAAGCGGAGCGCCTTCTCCACCCGCGGCGATATCGCGAGGACGAAAATCTGAAATTACGAGGCTACCTGTTTTCTCCGCGATGTAATCGCCATTGCCGAGTTGCAGACTACATTTTGGTTCTTGGCCACTGTGGTGATAAACGGTTTGCCCGTGAGAAGCGATGAAGTCGACTTTCTGAATGGAAAATTGATGTTGTTCGCAAAATCGAATCGAGGCATCTGCAAAACTCTCGGCGATGGCACGATCCAACTCGGCAATCTCACGAAGATTGGCACCAGTTACTTGCAGAATTCTCTTCCGCAAATTCTCTGTGTGTGGGAACGATTCAAAGCCGAGCAATTTCCAATTTAGCAATGCATTTGTCTGAGTGATTTCTAACAAAGCTACATCAATGCCATCAGCAGAAGTGCCCGACATCAAACCTAAGGCATGAAGTTTTGTTTTCTCGAGAAGTATTGAGAGCCGATGCACGGCGAAAGTTTATCGATATACTCCCAAGGATGAAGCAAAACATTTTAGTCGTAGACGATGATGCCGACATTCGTTCGACATTGCAGATGTTATTGCGCTACGAAGGCTATGAAGTGCGCGTTGCTGAAGATGGCCAAACCGCTCTGAAATCGCTCGAAGAAAAAACAGCCGCACTTGTTTTGCTCGATATCAAAATGCCCGGACGAGATGGTTTAGAAATTCTCCCGGAGATTCTTTCTCGTCATCCGCAGACTCAGGTCGTCATGATTTCTGGTCACGGCGATATTCAAACGGCAGTAGAGGCAATCAAAAAAGGTGCGATGGATTTTCTCGAGAAACCTCTCGATGGAAGTCGCACTTTGGTTCGCGTTCGGACTTGTTTCGAACGCCGAGCTCTTCAAAAAGAAAATCAAACCCTTCGCGGCCAATTCGATCGGGATTTTCGGATCTTGGGCGAGTCTCCTTTGATGAAGAAAGTCTTGTCCCAAATCGAAAAGCTCGCATCCAGCGAGGCGCGAGTCTTGATTCAGGGTGAGAACGGAACAGGTAAAGAACTGGTTGCACGACAGATTCATTTACAAAGTGCTCGACACACCGAGACTTGGATTGCCTTGAATTGCGCCGCCATTCCCAAGGAGTTAATCGAGAGCGAACTCTTTGGACATGAGAAAGGATCTTTTACTGGTGCCAATGCGCGCAAATTGGGGCAGTTTGAGTTGGCTTCGGGAGGCACTCTTTTTTTAGATGAGATTGGGGAGTTAGATCTTGCGGCTCAGGCCAAGCTGCTGCGCGTGCTTGAGCAAGGCGAAATCCTGCGTGTTGGGGGAGATGAAGCAATTGCCGTGGATGTAAGAGTAATTGCAGCGACGAATAAAGATTTGAAAGCTGAAATCGCCGCCAAAAACTTCCGCGAAGATTTGTTCTATCGCCTGAACGTGGTTTCGATTCATTTGCCTTCACTCCGCGAACGAAAAGACGACATCGCTTTATTGGCTAAAAACTTTTTATCACTCGCCTGTCAGCGAGCAAAAATTGATAACAAAGAATTGAGCTCGACTGCGATTTCCTTTTTGCAAAGCTACTCTTGGCCCGGCAATGTTCGGCAACTCAAAAACTGGATGGAAAGAGTGGCCGTGATGGGGAGCGGGAAAACGATTGGGGAAGAAGAGTTGCGAGAGTGGGTGGATGCTTCAAGCTCTAAGCCTACCGGAGATCTTTTTCAGTCCGAGAGTTTTGAAGAATTCAAAGATCTTTCAGAGGCGGCGTTTCTACGTAAAAAGCTGGAAGAGTATGGTTGGAATATCAAACGCACCGCCGAGAAGCTCAAAATGCAGCGTTCGAATCTCTACAAGAAATTAGAAAAATATGGTTTGAAATAGCGAGCTAGGTGAAAAAAAAGACCGGCAACCATCGTTGCCGGTCTGCCAAAAGCCTTCAGAAAGGAGACTGAAAGTTTCGGGAAACTAGTTGGGGATCTTTAGCTTCATTCCAGGACGAAGCGCATCCGCATTGGGAAGTTGATTCCGATTGGCATCGAAGATTTTCTTCCACTTGTTTCCGTCACCATAAGTTTTCTTTGCGATTTTCCAAAGCGTGTCGCCTTTGACGACTACATAGCTATCGATTGAACCGCTTTGTGAACCATTGCTTGGTGTCGGTTCAAAGGTTGAAGACAGTGGTTTCACTTCGCTGTGTTTTTCTGTTTCTGTCGTTCCACCCATAGGAGAGGCTGTTCCAGAGGAATCTCTTGGAATCAAAATCGTTTTTCCGGGCATGAGTTTACGAGGATTCAAACCTTCGTTTGCCTTGAGAATTTCAGAGACCTTGGATTTGGATCCGAGCTCGCGCTTGGCGATCACTTCGAGAGTGTCACCTTTTTTGATGGTGTAGCTTTTGTAGTTTTCTTCACCAGGAAGAAGAGGCTTCGCTGCAGCAGCAGACTCATTGACGTTTGCGCTCATGAGCAGCGGGGTATCGCCAAACTGAGCATCCATAGCGTTACCGTTTGTTGGAATTTCGGTATTCAGAGCGGGTGAAGTCGGAATCAACGAAGGAGAATTTGGATTTGTAGCAACGGCCGAGAGTGCTTCACCGGGTAGACGATTGTCCTCGGGTGGCGTCTGCTGCAGACTGCTCAAGCCAATACTGTCTGTACTGACCTCAGGCAGTGTGGCGACGTCGTTAGTCCAGAAAAAAGAAACCGCCAAAATGGCGATCACAATAACCAAAACTCCAACTACCAAGAGTTTTTCCAAATTGCCCATCGAATTCCTCCCAAAAGCCAACCTTAGCCGATCTTCCTTGCCAGAAACGAGTTATCAACCGATCAAGGGCGAAACGTTAGCTGGGTTTTTACAGAATGCAAAAGATTTTTTTCAAAAAATACAAAATCTGGTGTTTTGGAGGGATTGAGCCCAAGGATCTGGTAGTGCCTCTATCGGCGTTTGTGGGGACTAAAAACCCAAAGTCTGCGAATCCAACGAAGTCGCTTTTCTTTTTTCTTCTCTTCTTCGGAGGCAAGATGCGGAAAATAACGAAGTCGGTATTTAAGAATGGCTGAGCAATCGATCCAGGCGAAGAGGGGGAAGAGAATGTGTCGAGAAATGGAGTTCTTGCCTAAGTAGATCGCCCCACCAAAATCGACTACCCAAGGCTTTTGATCTGCTCCAATTAAGATATTTCTTTTTTGCCGTAGATCGAGATGAACCACACCTTTTTCGTGTAATTGTTCAATCCAGGGTTTCAGTTGATCAAAGAAATCGCTTTGAATTTGAGGTAGTTCCGCGCGATGCAAAGGTTTGGCATCGAGTTTTTCGAAGAGTAAAGCATCGGGATCTAGAGTCCCAAAGCATTGCGGGATCCTAGGAAGGCCAGTTAGGCGAGAGTAAATTCTCTTTTCCCGTGAAGTTCCCCAGCGCCCAAGAGTAAAGCGATAGATTGGATTGGTATAGAAAACATCTTTGACCAGAATTTCTCGATTGCCGTCGCGGAAAGTCCAAATCCCAGGTTTCCATCGAGAGAAAGTTTCTGGAGCGTCAACACGTCTTTCCCAAGCGGATTTCCGATCCAAATTTTTTCCTTCTGTGATTTACCTTGGCCAAAGTGTTGGTAGAAACCAAAGAGCGACAAAGAGCCCCACAATCAAAAGATCCATGCCGATCTCATGATTGAGTAGGAAAATATTCCACTGCCAACGTCTTGTATCTCCGGATCGATAGGGTGTGAGTCGAGGGACAAAATCCGGAACCGCGCGATTGTATTGTTCGAAGGCGTCTCCAAATTTCCTCGCGAGTCGATCTCCCTCCGTTGAAAACTTTCTTGGCAAATAGAAGAGAAAGAAAAGTATGGCGAAGAGCGGAAATAATAAAATCCAGACCCAAAGCCCACGTCCTTCGGGAGAACCCGCTGCGAGAAAACCACCAATCGAGACCAAAAATGAGCCTAGATAAAGAGGGTTTTTCACATAGGCATAGGGGCCTGTGGTGACCAGCAACTGGTTTTTTTCCAAATGCCCGCAACCCCAAATGCGGATCAAAACCCCCAAAAGGGCAAGCGAAGCTCCAATTAGGAAGGTCGGTGGCCAAGGCTGCGCAAAATAAACCAAGGCGCCAACGCCCACATAAACCATCACTTTTCTTGGAGTCAGTTCTCTAGAAGCGGCCATAGACGAGGGATTGTAGCGGGCAGCTAAATTTCGGGCATGTTCTTTTTAAGAAGGGATTTTTTTGAACTCTCCCTTGGCGCTTTTTCACTCTCTCGTTATATTTCCTTTCCCATACCGAACGTTTTTCTGATTCGCAGTTTTTCCACTAATCCTTACTGAACTGACTCTCGCAAAATGAATTCTTGGACACGGACATTTTTTGTTTGGTTTTGTTTATTGGGCGCCATTTCCCTCTCTACAGCCTGCCAAACAACGAGTCGCTATCAACC
>CAZMYG010000157.1:0-6543 GCA_964570465.1 uncultured Planctomycetales bacterium | reverse complement strand
CGAAAGCTCCCATCGTGCCACCTAAAGCACGTCCCCCAATCAATCCGGAAAGTATGGATAGAAAAGCAACAGACAGCACCAAACCAAAACTCTTGAGCGCTAGCTCCTGAATCTTCTCGGTGAAGAAGAAAATCATGGCCCAAGTCAGCGGCAACACAGCCAAGAGAATCACCGACCACACTCCCAAAAAACCGTGCAATCCAATCACTGCATTGGTCAGGAAATTGTGATCGACATTCTGCCCAAGACGAAAGAAATGATAGAAAACCGTTCCCGTCCCCCAAAACAACGCCAAGGATGCGACGAACAAGGCCAGGAAATGCCGACTCTGCGTTAACGACAGTTCGTTTCTTTCTGCTTCCATCGGACTACGACGGTGGTTGCACCGCCTCCTCGTTGTGACTGTCTGAATTCGAGCTTGCCTGCTGGCGCGACTCCCAATCTTTGAGAGTCATCATCACTTCGCTCGACTTACTTCCTTTAAAGTCTCCAACAATGCCTTCGCGACGCATGATGTCAATCAAACGCGAAGCACGTGTATAGCCAATTCCTAACGCTCTTTGTAACAAACTTGCAGATCCTCTTTGCTGTTCGAGCACAATGCGCACGGCTTGTTCGTAGAGTTCGTCGTTGTCGTCATCACTCGTTGCGCCCCCGCTGGTTTGAATTAGTTCCTGAGAAAAGGCCGGCTGACCCAATTCCCCTAGATAACTCACAATGCGGCGAATCTCTGGTTCAGAAACGAAAGTAGCTTGCGAGCGCACAATGGTCGAGGAACGCGGCGGAGTGTAGAGCATATCGCCTGCACCGAGCAGTTTCTCCGCACCGTTATTGTCGAGAATGACTCGCGAATCGATTTTCGAAGCGACTTGGAAGGCGACGCGAGTCGGTAAATTTGCCTTGATCAAACCTGTGATGACATCGGTAGAAGGACGTTGTGTCGCCAAGATCACGTGAATGCCGACAGCGCGTGACTTCTGGGCTAAACGAGTGATCGAAGTTTCCACTTCCTTCGCGGCGAGCAACATTAAATCAGCTAACTCATCGATGATGAGAACGATATAGGGCAAATGAACCGGCGTTTCTCCCTCGACAAAGGCCGCGTCGAGACGCTTCTTCACTTCCTTCTCCCCCAATTGATTATAGGAAGCGATATTCTTCACTCCGACCTGGGAGAGCAATTCGTAACGCCCGTCCATCTTGGCGCAGGCCCATTCCAAAATCGTCGCGGCCTTGCGCGGGTTCGTCACAACGGGACAGAGCAGATGTGGGACTTTTTGAAAGGGCTGAAGCTCGACCATTTTCGGATCGATCAATATCAGCTTTACTTCCTCAGGCGAGCGCGTACAGAGAATCGAACAAATGATGGAGTTGACCATCACGGATTTTCCCGACCCCGTCGCACCGGCAATCAGCAAATGTGGCATCTGCGCCAAATCGTCGATCAACGGTTTGCCCCCGACATCCTTGCCTAGGAATAGAGGAATCGCATCGAGATCTTTCTTATAGGCGTTAGAGCCAATCAATTCCTTCATCCGCACGCGTTCGCGCAAGGAATTGGGAACCTCGATACCAACCGTCGACTTCCCGGGAATCGGCGCCACGACACGAACGGATTGAGCCTTCAGAGCAATCGCCAAATCATCGGAAAGGGAAATAATCTTCGAGACCTTCGTGCCTGCGGCTAATTCGAGTTCGTACATGGTGACGACTGGGCCCTTTTCCGCAGCAACTACCGCAGCCTCGATACCAAACGATTTCAAAGAACCTTCTAAAACTGCCGCATTGGCTTTGATTTCTTTTTCGAGAGCCGAGGCGGCCACCTTCTCCGATTCATCGAGCAAATCGAGAGGCGGTAATTTCCAATCTCCTGCTTTTGGCGGACGAACCAAGGGCAAACGCTTTTCTTTGCGAGCTGGAGCTGGCGAGTTTACCTTGGATTCTTCTTCGGCAGGCTTTTCCGATTGTTTATTCTTCCGCAGCAAATTGGAAACGAAGGATTCTTTCGTGGGTTTTTTTTCGAGTGAGTCTTCCTTTTCCTCTTCCTTCTTGGCAACTAATTCCTTTTCCGCCTCTTCTTTTCCTTCCTGTTCATCTTGCTTGAGCAACTCCAATTCCGCTCGATGTTCGCGCCTTTCTTTCCAACGTTTTGACAGAGCAGAAATCAGAGGAAAGAAACACCATTCGGTAGCCAAGAGAAAAGAGATTGCCAGCATGATGCCGACAAAAATGTAAGTGCCCACAGGGCCAAAACCGCTCGACACCCAAGGCTCCAAGAGCAACCCACTCATGCCGCCTAATCCGTAAGGTCGCCGTCCACTTTGCACGGCAGCAATCGGCGTATCTCCCCCGTAAGGCGCATGCAGCTGGAAAAGCACGGACATGCAAAGCGTAAAAACAAGAATGCCGAAAATCTTCGGGCCAATGCCAATTACTCCGCGGCGAACGAAAAGTACTCCACCCCAAAGTCCTAGAAAGATGAAAAGGAAGATGGAAGAAGAACCAAACAGCCACAGGAATTTATCAGCCAGAAAATAGCCAAGAAAACCGCAGACATTGACCGGGCCTTCGCCAGCTTCTCTAGCCCGTTCGAAGCCTTCGCGGAAACTGATGATTGCGATTAACAGAAATAGCGCGATGCCCAGCAAGGCAATCGCCACCATTTCCTGTCGTTTTTCCCGAGCTTTCTCGACGATTCCCCCGGAAACTCGGACATTCCCCTCACGACTTTTTGTTTTTTTCTTCGATTTCAGTTTGGTCTTCACGCCTTACCCTGTTCCCAATTTCACCAAACGTTTCGCTAGTTCCAGCTTGGAAAGATTTTTCCAAACACGCTGCGAGTTGTCCGCGCCCAACACGATCGCACTCGCTCGCTCGTTCTCTAAATTTTCTGGCCCATTGAGAACGACGAAATCCAATTTCTTCTCGCGCAGTTTCTTCTTCGCGTTTTCCCTGCCCTGACTCGCCTCCAATGCGAAACCAATCAAGCGACGCTTTCCTTTGCGCACGCCAAGCCCTTTTAAAATGTCTGGATTGCGTACGAGCTCGAGCTTCAAGGAGTTCTTTCCTGCCTTTTTTAGCTTGCCCTGGAATCTCACTTTAGGTCGAAAATCGCAGACTGCGGCGGCCATGATAACGAGATCGCAGCTTGGAAACACGCGCCCAACTGCTTTTTCCATCTCTCTCGCGCTAGTAACGGAATGGAAGCGAATTCCTTGAGGAACGGGAAGAGATGTGGGTCCGCTGATCAAAGTCACACGATGACCGAGAGTTTTTGCGGCGTTTGCAATCGCATAGCCCATTTTCCCCGAAGAGCGATTGCTCAGATAACGAATGTCATCCCAATATTCTCGAGTTGGACCGGCAGTAACGAGCACGTGCATAGGGGGATTTTATCAGTTTAGTAGGGGCGGGTCTCCGACCCGCCCGATGTTCATATTAGCTCAGTATGGCTTGCACGATTTTCGCAGGATCTGCGAGTCGGCCGGGGCCTTCGACACCACAGGCGAGATGACCAGATTCGGGGGCGATGATTTGATAGCCAATGGATTGCAAGGTTTCGAGATTCCTGCGAACGAGCGGGTGAACAAACATATTGCTGTTCATCGCAGGGGCGAGCCATTTGGGAGTTTTTGGATCTAGGGCGAGAGCTGCGGTAGTCACGAGATCATCAGCTAGTCCGTTCGCAAGTTTGCCAATCAAATCAGCGCTGGCGGGCGCTGCGAGAAAAACATCGCAACGAGAAAAATCGATATGGCTCATGGGAGAAGGCGCGTCCTTTGCGAACTCGTTGACGAGAGCGGCTTCACCTGTGATGGCGCGGAAAAGAAGTGGAGAGATCAGTTCTGCCGCGTGACGAGTCATGGCAACGCGCACGGAACAGCCTTTTTGAGTTAGAGCGGAAGCAATTTCACAGGCTTTGTAAATCGCGACCGAGCCACTGACTCCTAATAAAATGTTCTTTTTCATTTTTCCGGGCGGGTCGGGGACCCGCCCCTATGATTTATCCTGTGCGATAGCCCTCAATCGCTTTGTAGGACTGGGCGATTGATTTCTCTAAGTCTTCGTTCACCACCACAAGATCGTAATTCGGCGCCTGACTCATCTCCCATTTTGCTTTATCGAGTCGGCGGCGAATCACATCTGGAGAATCTGTTTTGCGATTGGTTAAACGGGCGGAAAGAATTTCAAAACTCGGCGGCTGCAAAAAGAGATAAAAAGCGGGAATGCCTCGCTCTTTCAACTGATTCGCTCCCTGCACATCGATTTCGAGTATGTAGGTTTTTCCAGCGGCAACAGCTTCTTCCATCGCAGCGCGAGGAGTGCCATAGAGATTGCCATGCACCTCGGCATATTCGATGAAAGCGCTTTCTTTGATTTTTTGTTCGAAATCCTCTTTGCTGACAAAGACATAGTCACGTCCGTTCACTTCACCGGGACGCGGCGGCCTTGTAGTGACGGAAATGGATCGCTGATAGCCGTAACGGTTGACGAGTTCCTTCCAAACGGAAGTCTTTCCACTCCCGGAAGGGCCAGAAATGACGACTAGTTTGCCTGTACTTTTCACTCGAGGTTTTGAACTTGTTCGCGAATTTTCTCGATCTCGCCCTTCATTTCAATCACGGCATGTGCGATCGGCGCATCTGAGGCTTTCGAACCTACGGTATTGGTTTCTCGATGCATTTCTTGCAAAAGGAAATCAAGCTGACGACCAACTTCGCCACTCGTCTGAAGTAATCGACCTAGTTCCTTCAAATGGGTTTGCAAGCGAGTAAGCTCTTCGGTGATATCGCTGCGCGCTGCGAAAGTAGCCACTTCACGAGCGAGATCTTCATCGCGTGGCGTGGTGGCACTGGAAGAAAGCAAATCTTCAATGCGTTTTTTCAGTCGATCGCGGTATTCAAGCAAGAGTTGAGGGCGGCGTTGAGAAATGCGTCCGCAGAGTTTTTCTAAGGTTTTTTTGCGTGTGAGTAAGTCCTTACAAAGAGCCCGGCCTTCTCGATTACGAGCTTGATCGAGCGCGATCAAAGCCTTCTCCAGCACCTTGCGAAACTGTGCGAAATCTTTCTCCGCGCTTCGGAAATCTCCCCCCGTCGATTCAATCACTCCAGGGAAACTAGAGATCCGATCCAAAGAAGGCTCGCCTTGTAACTGCAAACTTTTCTTGATGGTTTGCATGTGAGAGAAAACGCGCTTCGCCAAATCGAGCCGTAGCTCAGCACCTCGTGGAGAGGATTTTCTTTGGAGATTCGCAGTCAGAGAAACCGCGCCGCGACGAAGTCGTTTACGCAGCAACTCTTCGAGTTCGGATTCGAAGGGCTGAAAGTCTTCCGGCAAACGCTGACGAAGTTGAAGGTGTCGATGATTGACAGATCGGATCTCGACTTCGATTTCGAGCCCGTTGGCGCGAAGACTCGCGCGCCCAAAACCGGTCATGCTGCGGGGCATGTTTATTTCGGAGGTTGAGTATTGCCACCCGGAGGAGTGGGTATCTCATTCCCTGGAGCTGGCTGTTCCTGAAATACGTCTTTGCCTTTTTTGACCTGGCGATCGGTGATCGGAACCAACAAAGCGCAACCCATGAAAACAAAGGCCACCCAGCCGGTAAACTTGGTGATTCCGCTGGCTCGTACACCAAAGGTTTCGCCACCCATTCCACCAAAGGCTTCCGCAATTCCCCCACCTTTCCCTTCTTGCAAGAGAACAACGATGATGAGCAAAATTGCAGACAGAATAAAACCAACCTGAAACACCCAACCCAAAATCTCATACAACAAAGTCATACTGCCTCCAAAATTTTTCGAAACTTCGCAAAATCTAAACTGGCCCCGCCGACGAGAAAACCGTCGACCTGGGGTTCGGCTAATAAAGCCGCTGCATTCTCAGGAGTGACGCTACCTCCATATTGAATACAAATCTTCTCTGCAAGCGCCGGGCTATATAACTTCGCAAGCAATTGTCGTATCTGTTGATGCGCTTCATCTGCTTGCTTGGGGCTTGCTGTCTTCCCCGTTCCTATTGCCCATACTGGTTCATAGGCAATCGTAACACGAGAAAGTGATTCCGGCTGCAACTGGGAAAGCGCAGAACGAATCTGTCGCTCGATCACGGAAGCGGCACGGCCGCTTTCTCTTTCTTCGAGTTTTTCACCAACACAGAGTGTGGCTTCGAGTTCGAGAGCTAGCGCCGCGTTCAATTTTTTCGTAATCCACTCTTCGCTTTCGCCAAATACATGTCTTCGTTCCGAATGTCCGATCAACACTCCGGTTGCTCCGACATCGCGAATCATGGCTAGAGAAATTTCTCCGGTGAATGCCCCACTTTTTTCAAAGTAGGCATTTTGCGCGCCGACATGAATGGGAGAACCCTTCGACAACTCCACGACTTGCGCCAAATACACGGCAGGCGGAAATAACCCGACTTCTAGAGACTTGTTTCGATTCTCTTCCATCCATTGGCGAATCGCGCAAACTAGCTCGTTCGCAGAGCGCCCGTCGAGATTCATTTTCCAGTTTCCGGAAATTCGAGGAGTACGTGGGCTAG
>CAZMYG010000156.1:0-6569 GCA_964570465.1 uncultured Planctomycetales bacterium | reverse complement strand
CGAGTCGCTCCAGGGCTCATTCCGGTATGTAGGAAAGGGCTTGCAGTGTCAGTGCCAACCTGTACTGCATTTGCGCTCGAGGGTGTGTTACTTGAAAAGATGGCATAACTTTGCGCGCCAGGCACTGTGTTCCATCCAACTTCAATTCCGTTGCAGACGGTTCCATCACTGGCGTAGACATTGGAAGTTGCCGTGAGTAATACCGCTTTCGAACCTGCATTGGATTGTGAAAGCGAGCTTTCCCCGCAACTCGAAATGGCGCGTACCCAGTAGTAATAGACTTGTCCTGCAATGCCGCTCGTATCTTCAAAAGGACTTGATGTTGCGGTTCCGATTGGTGAAGCATTTTGCGAAGAAGAATTGGAACTGCGCAAAATGGAATAGCTTGTTGCTCCCGAAACGGAATTCCAACTCACGCTGACTTTATCGCAATATTGTCCGTCGCTTGCATTGACGCCCGTTGGTATTGCAGGAGATGTTGCGAGAGTTCCCGAATTCCCGGTACTAAATGCACTAACGCCGAGATTGTTCATGGAGCGAACCCAGTAGTAGTTTTGCCCTGGCTGTGCAGAAAAATCATCGAAAGGGCTAGCGCTATCGAGTGCTAATTGGGTTGCGCTGGCTGAATTGTTGGACGTATTGCGCCAGACGGAATAATTGTTTGCAGCGGCTACAGGATTCCAACTTATTCGAATGAATTCGCAAGAACTGGCGTCGGTCGCAGAAACATTCGTTGGTGGATTCGGCCCCTGAGTGACTTCGGTTGGCCAACCTTGTGCAGCGAACCCTCCATTGATAGCCCCAAAATGAGGGGTGTAATTGTTGATATCCCCATCGTCATCGTCGAGAGCCAGCCAGTGATCGAGGATTTCGTTGCAGATCATTCCATCGTCATAGATCTGCATCCAAGACAGGAAGAGTTTGTTGGCGATTTGTTTTCCAAGCTCTGTTCCGAATTGAGCTTTGAGATTGACTCGTGTTTTCCAGATTGCCGAAGCGATTACTTCTCCTTCGTTATGCGATTCCCCTCCGTGGCAGAATTCGTCGCAAAAGCCCGTGCACTTCAAGCGAAGGCTCTGATTCCCGTCGCGCGCGCATCCGGTTCCAATCCCATTGAGCTCTAAGCCCAAGCAGGCATCGTCTGCGATATACGAAGCCCAAACGTCGGCGATTCCTTCATGAAAAGCTGCCGTGGGATAGCCGTTGTAGACGAAATTTGCCCAGTGTCCTTCTTCGTGCAGGACGATGCTTCGATATGCAGTGTTCACGCATCCGTTTCCTGCACGATACATGTTGATCGAACTCCCATTCCAAAAGGCGTTGCAGAACTCATTGATGTTGACATTGGATGTGATGGAAAAATCCATCGAATCGTCGTTAGGGTCTGTTGCGAGAATCCAATTACGAAACTCATTGACCCAGTAGTAGGTCGTGGTTTGAGCGGAGGCAAATTCCTGTCGCGTGCCGTTGAAAAGGATGTTGACCGATGAACTGTCTCCGACATTCTCACGGGTGAAACTCAAATTTTCCCCGTTCCCGTTCATGGTGCGCACTTCGCAGAATGGGCCTTCTAGGCGGAAAAAAAGATCTACTAAGCCATCGGTTGGAATCGAAAAATTCCCCGAATCGTTTGTGGTGGCGAGCACCGGACTGTTTTCTGCTCCAGCGCGAACCCAAATATTGCCTAGATTGACTTGTTCTTGGTTGGAGAGAGACGGGGTTTCTGGACCAGCATTGGCATAGGCTTTTACATTTCCGCTAACAGTGGTGTAAATCGTCGACTCCACTTTGAAAATGCGGAGATCTCGAGCGGAGACAAAAACTCGTCCGGCGATCGGCAGTCCGTCCGCAGACTGCGCATGCGGACTCGAGTACTCGATGAGATAGCAGGGGGTAGGCTCTGAGGGCTGTGTGAAACCAGTTCCTGCAAAATATCCTGAAGGGCCAACGACGAGCAGATCAAGTTTGTCGACCTGCTCTGCTTGCACGCCAAAGTGTTCAGAGTAAGCGTCTCGGCCCGCGTCGAGGGCGAGATTCGCGTGGAGAGTCGGTTGAAATGCAACTTGCTCGGCATTAGCCAATCCTTCGTTGTATAGAGCTAAAGTATCGCCAGACTCCGCCTCCATCAGCACGGTTACAGATCCGCGAAAAACTTTGAGCGAACCGGCCATTTGCTCGAAGCAGACGGCGACTTTGTCCGAACTGCCGATGGATGAAAGTTCGAGCGTTTTGATTTTTTTGGTTTGTAGAGAGGCGGCGTCAAAGCCGAGCAGATCGGAAAATTCATCGATCCGATAACGGGCCAGCGACTCGAATTCGCTTTCTGATTCTGGAACGAAAGGCGCAGGAATACGGCCTCCGTAAATAAAGGAAGGCGCCGTTGAGCAGCAGTTCCTAGAAATTTTCCAACCAGCCCCTAGTCGGAGTTCTAAGCTAGCTTCAGATGTTGTAGAAATTTGTTTTGCGTGTTCTTGAAATTCTTTGCCTTTAACAACTCCAGAAATCATTACGCTGCAAAGCAGCGAAGAAAAGATGCTTCGTGTGCTGAACATGACTCCTCCATGAGATGTTTTGCGACAACACGACGTAGCGGAGTGATGAGTTGTTTTTAAAGCAAATTAAGCAAGTGAAATGGCAGAATCCCGGTGAGTCAGTCACCGAGGAAAACAACTCGAGTGTACCCTGATGTCTAATGGCCATGGAACTCCACTCTCCCGGGACCGCCCCCAAGACAGGCCGAGAATGTTAGGAAGCCGCAAGACGAAAGCAAGAGAGAATTTCCAGGAGAGCGAATTTTTTTTCATATTACCCCACGTATATTCGCTGCGAAGTGAATAATTATGCAGTGAGTTGTTTCTTGGATGCAAAATTGACGAACGGTTGTTGACTAACTATGCTGCTCGCTCACTTTCCTGGAGATTGCGCATGAAAAAAACGATTCCACTGGCGTGCTTCTGTGTTTTTTCTTCTCTCGCTGTCTTAGATCTTGCGCAGCGCCGAGTTCAGCCGGTTTCACAACCGGAGTCGGGAACTTTACCTCCGCCTGTGATTGATTCCACGCGCATTGTGGGCGGATTGGCGTTTCCTATTTATGTAACTCAATCGCCTGGAGATAACGTGCGACTATTCATTGTGGAAAAACCCGGACGCATTCGAATTTTCAATCTCCAAACTCAAGCTATGAATGGGGTTTCCTTTCTTGATATTGATGCTTTGGTCGGTGGGGGGAGCTCGACAAACGACGAACGCGGTTTGTTGGGCCTTGCCTTTCATCCTAATTATCAGAGCAATGGTTTCTTCTATGTGAACTACACTAATAACTCAGGCAATACCGTAATTGCGCGCTACACCGTTTCCGCGAATCCAGATCTTGCCGATTCTGGTAGCGCTCTCACTCTTAAAACCATCACTCAGCCAGAAACCAATCACAATGGCGGCTGTTTGCAATTTGGTCCCGATGGAATGCTCTATGTCGGAATGGGAGATGGAGGTGGTGCAAACGACCAACATGGGTCCATTGGAAACGGGCAGAACACAGGGACTCTATTGGGGAAAATGCTTCGACTCGATGTGGATATCGCTACTCCTTATATACCTACAGACAATCCTTTTGTCGGACCTGGTAATCCTCTCGATGAAATTTGGGCCTCAGGTTTGAGAAATCCTTGGCGTTTCAGTTTTGATCGACTGACTGGAGATTTGTTCATCGCTGACGTAGGACAAAACGCCGTGGAAGAAATCAACTTTCAAGCTGGGAGTAGTGCAGGCGGTGAAAATTACGGCTGGCGTTGTATGGAGGGGAACAATTGCACCGGTTTAAGTGGATGTACTTGCAATGCCGTTTCATTGACAGACCCAATTCATACCTATGGCCATAGTTGTAGCACGGGCGGATTTTCAATCACGGGTGGTTATGTCTATCGCGGCTGCGCCATGCCTGGTTTGCAGGGAACGTATTTCTTTGCGGATTATGTCTGCGACAAAATTTGGAGTTTTAAATACAACGGCAGTTCCGTCAGTAATTTGACTCTGCGCACTTCTGAGATTTCTCCTTCGATTGAAGGACACACTTTGGCGGATTTTTCTTCTTTCGGAGAAGACAATGACGGCGAGATTTACATCGTCGATCAGGGTTCTGGAACGAACGGAGAGGTTTTTAAAATCATTCCTGCGGTTACAGGTCCTGATTGCAATGGAAACAGCGTTGCGGATAGCTGCGATGTTGCGCATGGCTTGGGAACGGATTGCAATACAAACGCTCTCTTAGATAGTTGCGATATTCTGGCGGGAACCAGCTTTGACTGCGATCTCGACGGAATTCCGGATGAATGTATTCCGCAAGCGACTTGGCCTGGTCGCCGTCCGATGGCCCGTTTCTTTGTAGAACTTTTTGAGAACGTCCATCAGCGCATCCGCACGCAGAGACTTGTTCGTCCAGATCCACTGGGTCGAAACCCGAAACCCCAGGCTCAAGGGACTTTGAGCGCGAATGTGCAGGTGATCGCGCGCGAAATCATTTTCTCGACTACGGGTGAAGATGTACCGGTTCGTGTTGAACTCGATATCAATGGAGCTGGATTTCAAACTCTATTTGGTGGAGGAGATGTTGCGGTCGGTAACGAGCAAAATATGGATCTTGGCGCCGGTGGGACTTTGACTTTCAAAGGACGCGCCGCTTATCCCGATTACAACCAGCCAATTTTTAGTCTCGATGTACTCAGCGATTCGACCAACGCCATCGTTTTTCAGAATGGTGATGAGTTCAATGAAATGATTCTTGCTTTGCGTGGAGTGCAAGAGCCTTTTGATGGGCAGATGAAAGTCGCCTGTTTTGTGGCGCCATACTTCAATCTACAAACAGGCACGATTCAGTTGCCAGAAGGTTCATTGCTGATTCTCTTCGAGCTTGGAACCACAAATCCAAATTCGACGGCCTACGATTTTCAGGACCTCGTGCTTTTGGTTACTCCCAACTAGAATCGGACACATGGACGAAATCAAAATCAGCGCTCAGCCTCTGGACACGCATCGTTGTAAATTCACTGTAGATCGTTCGGTTTATCCCGAGGGCGGTATCTATTTCGGAAACGCGCAACGCGCAGCGGGTTCGCCTCTCGCAGAGAAAATCTTTGCTTTGGGCAATATCAGCAATCTCCTCATCGCACGGAACGAGATCACCGTGACCAAAATGGACGAGGAAAATTGGATGAATAAGGCAAAGGTGATTGGAACTTTGATTCGCACTCAGCTCCAGTCTGCAGAGCCCGCGATTTCTCCCAAAGCCCGAGCGAGTTTGCCGCCTAGCGAACAAATCAAAACTCAGATTCAGCATCTACTCGATACACAAATCAATCCCGCAGTTGCGAATCACGGCGGCAGCATTTCTCTTATCGATGTGCAAGAAAATACGGTGTATATCCGGATGGAGGGTGGTTGCCAGGGTTGTGGGATGGCGAGTGCCACTCTCAAGCTTGGCGTTGAATCGACGATTCGCGAAGCGATTCCTGAGGTCGGAGAAATTCTCGATATCACCGATCACGCAGGCGGGAGAAATCCGTATTTCGCAGCGGCTCATCACTAGGTTTTCCCTGATCCCAGTTGTTTATGTTTCAAGACTCCTTTCAGCGTCCTCTTCGTAGTTTGCGGCTTTCGGTTACCGATCGTTGCAATCTGCGCTGTCAGTACTGCATGCCAGAAGAGAGCTATCGTTGGCTTGAAAGAAATGAAATTCTCCGTTTTGAAGAAATCGAAAAGCTCGTCGCGATTTTTACAGAGCTTGGTGTGGAGAAGCTGCGCCTGACCGGTGGTGAACCTCTGCTGCGTCGAGATTTGCCGGCGTTGATTGCTTTGCTTCGAAAGAACAGTGCGTTGAAAGAAATTGCTTTGACGACAAACGGAGTTCTATTGGCAGAGCATGCTCGATCACTTTTTCAAGCGGGTCTTCATCGTCTTACGGTGAGTCTCGATACTTTGCGTGAGCAGCGCTTTCGAGAAATTTCTCGTTTGGAATCTTTGCAAGGCGTTTTGCAAGGGATTGAATCCGCGCGTGCCGCGGGATTTTCTCCATTGAAACTCGACACCGTGCTGATTCGTGGAGTGAACGATGACGAAATCGAAGAACTGCTGAGCTATGCAAAAGAAATCGGGGCGGAGCTGCGCTTCATTGAATATATGGATGTGGGTGGGGCAACGCGTTGGTCTATGGATCAAGTCATCACTCGAACCGAGATTTTGCAAAGAGCACGAAATCGTTTTGGGGAAATAAAATCTTTAGGTCAACAAGGATCTAACCCCGCCACTCGTTATCAACTCCCTGACGGCACAATTTTCGGTGTAATCGCCTCGGTGAGCGCACCTTTTTGTCAGGCTTGCGATCGTGCGCGACTAACCGCCGATGGCCAATGGTTTCTTTGTCTATATTCGCAGCAGGGCATTGATCTCAAAACTCCGCTTCGTTGTGGCGACTCTGTAGAGTCTCTAAAAAAGCTCATCCTGTCGGCTTGGAATCGCCGAGCAGATCAAGGCGCCCAAGAGCGTTTCGAATTGCGAGAGCGTAAAGCTTTTGTTTC
>CAZMYG010000155.1:0-6612 GCA_964570465.1 uncultured Planctomycetales bacterium | reverse complement strand
GAGTGAGAAGTCCCAACATCCATGCTATGCCTCCACCAAATTCCGAGAGTGCTGCCAAGGCTTGAAGAATTCCTGGAGTGCTAGCTTGCGCTCCCATCCAATCAAAAGGATTCTGAATCTTTCCATAACCGTGATAGACAAAAGCTAAGCCAGCAACGAGTCGAAGCAAAAGCAGGGCTGCGGAAAAGTGAATCGGCATATTTTTCGTTTTGAATATTTGGAACATCGAATCTCCTTATTTGCTTTCAGTCCAACCACCGCCAAGGGCTTTGTAGAGCGCAATCGTATTCATCGCGACCCTTTGGTTGCTTTCTACCAACATGTCATGCGCAGCATAGAGAATGCGTTGAGCGTCGAGCACGCTTAAAAAATCGACAAGCCCTTGTGCATAGCGTTCATTGGCTAAATCGACAGCGCGTCGTTGTGCTTCGAATGCTTGGGTGAGAGACGCGCGTCGCTGTTGTTCTTTCGAATGAGCGATGAGCGAATCTTCTACTTCGCGAAGAGCGGTAAGTAGAGTTTTCTCGAATCGAATCGCGGCTTGTTCTTGTCTTGCGTTTTGCACTTCAATCTTCGCGCGAATTCTTCCGCCTTGGAAAAGGGACCAACGAATGGAAGGTCCGAGGGACCAAGTTCGACTGGGAGCGGTGATGAGATCGGAGGCTTCGGTGCTTTCAAAACCAAAAGAGCCCATCAAAAAAAATCGAGGGTACAGTTCTGAAGTCACAACGCCAATGCGCGCAGTCGCGGCAGCTAATTCTCGTTCCGCGCGGCGTAGATCGGGACGACGAGCGAGGATTTCAGTAGGGAGGCCTACGGGAATTTCTGCAGGGGCAGCGGGAATTGCAGTGGATTTGAAAAGTTCCGTATTCAGACTCCCTGGCTCCAAAGCTAAAAGCAAT
This sequence comes from uncultured Planctomycetales bacterium, assembly GCA_964570465.1. Taxonomy (GTDB): domain Bacteria; phylum Planctomycetota; class UBA1135; order UBA1135; family CAZMYG01; genus CAZMYG01. The sequence continues at coordinate 5,710 of CAZMYG010000155.1, read as the reverse complement.
TCCAATCGGTGCTGCGATTGTGCTTCTAGAGCTTCGAATGCTGGAATGACTGAGGCGATTGCAGAAACCTGAGCTTGCGCGCGGGTCAAATCGAGTTCGCTGACCCAGCCGGCATCCAAGCGAGCGCGAATGAGTTCTGCGGTTTCTTTTTGTGCTTGAAGATTCTGACGAGCGATGGCGATGCGTGATCGAGTACCGACGAGTTCTACATAATTCCGCGCTAATTCCGCTAAGAGCGAAACTTTTACATCGCGCAGCGATTCAACTGAAGATTCCGTTTGAGCGACAGCGGCTTCGAGTTCGCGACGATTGGCTCCGAATACATCGATTTCCCAAGAAGCGTCGAAACCGGCTTTATAGAGACTGAAAGCGTCGCCATCAGAAAAGAAAGCGCCTTGTTCACTCCAACGTGTGCGCTCGTAACTGCCATTGGCATTGATCTGGGGTAATAGCGCGCCTCGCGCTACTCCGAACAACGCTCGCGATTCACGAACGCGAGACATCGCTTCTCGTAAATCCAAATTATTTGCGAGCGCTTTTTCAATCAAGGAATCCAATTCAGGATTTTGAAAAGCTTTCCACCATTGAGACAGATCTGCAGCTTTTGCGATCGCGGTGCTCGATGCTTGCGTTGTTTCCTTGAGAGAATGCCACGATTCCGGAAGCTTGGTTTGCGGCGCTTCATGATTTGGTCCAACGGCGACGCAGGACGCGAAAATTGTGGCGGAGAGAGAAAAATAAAGTGATTTCATTTTCATGACACCGCGACCAATTCTTCTTGTTCTTCTTCGATTTCTACGACTGCTTTATGTTCCTCAGCAATCAACGAGTAGAACACCGGTACGACGAATAGGGTGAAAAGCGAACCCACAATCATTCCGGCAACTAATACAGTTCCAATACTATTTCGCGCTTCAGCTCCAGGTCCGGTGACAAGCACTAGAGGAAAATGTCCAAACACAGTTGCGGCTGAGGTCATCAATACTGGGCGAAGTCTTGTGAGTGAGGCCTCGCGCAGCGCGTCCATTTTCGATCGCCCTTTTTCTTGGAGAGTATTGGCAAACTCGACAATCAAGATTCCATTTTTCGCGATCAATCCCACCAAGGTGATGAGGCCGACTTGGGAGTAGATGTTGATGGTCGTGAGATCTAGGAAGCTAAAAACTAGAGCACCAGAAATTGCTAGTGGTACAGAGCCCAACAACACAATCAGCGGATCGCGAAAGCTGCGAAATTGCGCAGCGAGCACAAGATAAATCAAGATCACCGCAAAGCCGAGTGTGACGACAAGAGCCGAACCTTCTCGGCGAATTTGTCGCGACTCACCGGCATGATCAAGCGTGACGGAAGTCCCACCAATTTTCGCAGTAGCGTCTTCGAGAATTCGTAGTCCTTCTTCTTTGGTGACTCCGGGATTCACTCCACCGAAAACTCTTACGGCATTGCGTTGTTGAAAGCGGCTCAAAGTGCGAGGCGCAGTATTCGATTCGAGTCGAACAAAGGTAGAAACCGGTACCAGTTCCCCACGCGGTGTTTTGATTTTGAGATCAAGCAAAGGTCCAATCGTCGCGCGATCTTCTACGCTGATCTGAGGAATCACTTTGTAGCTGCGATCGAAATAGTTGAATCGATTGACATAGGCGCCACCGAGCAAGGTTCCCAATTCTTGACCTACGGAAGCCAGATCGAGACCGAGATCCGCAATTTGTTCGCGGTCGATAATCACTCGCGCTTCAGGCAAATCGATTTTCAAATCCGTGTCGACATAGAGGAATTTTCCACTCTGCCAACCGGCGCCGACCACTGCACCAGTGATTCCCAAGAGTTGATCTAATGGCAAGTCACTTTGCAAAACGAGTTCGACATCGTATTGGCCTGCATTGGGTAATGGGGGATCGAGTCGCGGAAAAATATGAAGGCCAGGCACTTGAGAGACCGCGCCGTAAACCTGTCCGTACATTTCTTCTGTAGAACGAGTTCGTTCGCGCCAGTCCTTGGTGACCATTCCGCCGAATCCACCCCAAGAAGCGACAAGCGACCACATGAATTTGTCTTCAGGAAACGAGCGGATGATTTTGACAACCTTGAGTGATTCGCGATTGACGGCTTCGGTGGTGGAATCGGGTGAAGCGACGAAAAACATACTGATATGGCCTTGGTCTTCTACAGGAGCTAACTCGCTTCGAGAGTTTTGAAACAAAGGCCAAGCGCCCGCCATGAACAGCATGGACGCTAACACAATTGCCCAACGCATTTGCAAAGCGCGATCGAGTGCCCAGGCATAGCTGCGTCGGACAAATTCGAAACCGTGATTGACATGTTTCGCGAGCCAAGCTTCTTTGCCGTGTTCATGTACGAAGCGCGAGCTCATCACGGGAGAAAGAGTCAAAGCGACAACGCCGGAAACCACGACAGCGGCGGCGAGAGTGATGGCAAATTCAAGAAAGAGAGTTCCCGTCAATCCACCCTGAAAGGCAATGGGGGTGTAAACCGCGGCAAGAGTAATTGTCATCGCGATAATGGGTCCGAGAAGTTCTCGAGCACCAATTAATGCAGCGCTGACTCGTGATCTTCCTTCGCGTACATGCCTTTCCACATTCTCGACCACGACAATGGCGTCATCGACGACGAGACCCACCGAAAGAACGATGGCGAGAATGGTGAGCAGGTTGAGACTGAAACCAAAAGCGATCATGACAATCGCAGCGCCTACGAGAGAGACCGGCATGGCGACGAGCGGCACGAGAGCTGTGCGGAGCGAACCCATGAAGAGAAAAACCACGAGTCCTACGATGAGAATCGTTTCCGTCAGCGTTTTCGTAATCTCGGTGAGCGCGTTCTCCATGAACACGGTCGCGTCGTAAGCAAGACGCATGTCGATGTCTTTGGGTAAGGTCGGGCGCAGTCTTTCCATTTCATCGCGTAGTCGATGTGCGACATCGATTTCATTTACCCCTGCGAGTGGCCAAACACCTAAATAAACGGCTTCGTTGTCATTGAATTTCGCGACGAGATCCGCTTCTTCGGAGCCGAGTTCGACTTTTGCCACATCGGAGAGTCGCACAATGGCTCCATCGCGATCAGCGACAATAAGATCTTTAAATTCTTCGACCGTACGCAGATCGGTGTTGGCGATCAAATTGACTTGGACATAATTGCCCTTGGTTTGTCCGACTGCGGCTAAGTAATTGTTTCTCTGCAACGCCGCGCTGACATCGCCGGGAGAAAGATTGAGTGCTGCTAAACGATCGGGGTCAATCCAAACACGCATGGCGATTTGTCGACCGCCTTCGATACTGACGCGTTGCACTCCAGGCAAAGTCGTGAGCTGTGGCTGCAAGGTTCGCGCAAGCCAATCGGTGACGGCTGGAATTTCCCGTTCACTCGAAGTGAAACTCAAATAGAAAGAGGCATAAGGTCGATCCGCACGCTGCACTTCGACAATCGGGGGTTCCGCTTCTGCAGGCAATTCTGAGCGAACTTGTTGCAATCGAGCGGTAATTTCTGCGAGCGCGGCCGTTGCGCTGTGATTGAGTTTCAATCGAACCGTGATGATGCTGACTCCGGCGCGACTGGTGGACTCGATATAGTCGATGCCGCTGATTGCGGAGACCACGCGTTCAATTGGAGTGGTCAAAAATCCACGCACCGTTTCTGCGCTGGCGCCGATGTACGTGGTCGTGATCAAAACCGAAGAGCTTTCGATTTTAGGATATTGCTGAATCGGCAAACTACCTAGTGCACGCCAACCAACGAGCAAGATGACGAGATTGACGACTACTGCGAGAACGGGGTGTTTGATGAAAACATCCGTGAAAGACTTCATTGCGCTTTTTCATCCACAATGTTGACCAGCAAGCCGTCGCGCAATTTGAAAGAGCCAGACGCTGCAAGCTGTTCTCCTGCATTCACTCCAGAGTAGATCAGCACTTCATCGCCAATCATCATGCCGCTTTGCACGGGGCGCAGCTGTGCGCGATGTTTTCCTTGTCCGTCGGCTGCAATGATAAACACATGATCGCCAGCTGGACCTTTGCGTAAGGCGTTGACCGGAATCGCAATTGCTTTTTGCGGCGGCCCGACAGGAACGCGCACTCGTACCGAAGCACCGGGCGCTGGAAAATTCACTGTGTTTTCCACGCGCGCGCGCACCATGGCATTACGAGTGTTGGGATCAATGCGAGCATCGAGGGCTACGACCTTCGCAACTACTGCAGTCATGCCGGTCACAGGGATGACTTCGATGTTTTCTCCTTCGTGCAAACTTGCAGCCACTCGTTGGGGCACGGCGAATTCAACATGCAAAGCTTCATCCACCCCTTGCAGACTTGTGATCACGGTTCCCTGATTCAGATATTGCCCCGGATGCAAATCCATCATTCCCACTCGAGCGCGGAACGGCGCATGAATGGTTTTGCGGGCAATAATCGCTTTCAGTCTTTCAATCTGTGCTTGAGCGACTTCGAGTTCTGCTTTTGCTCGATCGAATTCTGCTTCTGAGGCGGCGCGATTTTCTTTTGCGCGTTGCATGCGGTCGAGAAGAGTTTTTGCCAAGGCGGCTTGTGCTTCTTGAGCGCGCAGTTCGGCTTCTTCTACGGAAACATCGAAGGCAACGAGCAAGGCATTTTTCTCCACAATTTGTCCGGGAGAAATTTCCACTTTGCTGACGGTTCCGGCGAGCTCGTTTTGCAGAGCGATGGAACGAATGGCCATCACCGTTCCAATCGAAGTGCTGCTATCGCGATATTCAGTTTCGCGCGCCAGGGAAGCCGTTACCGATTCCATGGGTTCTGGATATTGAGAGGCCGCTGCCGCAGCTTCTTGCCGCGTATGGTTTTTCCATGCGGCTAAACCAACACCAGTTCCCAATACAATCGCAAGTAAAACAATCGAACGAATCAGAATACTGACTTTCATGAACGACGACCTCCCGAGCGTTTTGTTGGGGCAGCGAGCTTTTTCAATTCGCGTGCCGGTTTTGCTGTTTTCAGCATTTCTTCTAGAGCGCGTCTAACCCGTACCGCTCGTTCTTGACTGATGGGGACGAGTCCCAGTACCCAGTTGTGCCAGAGTCCGTCGATGGCGGCCGCCACCGCTTCGCTCACCCCGGGAGCGAGTCCGTCTTCTGCGATGCGACGATGCAAATCGATATAGACCTCGCGCATGGGTTCGATGAGAGAAGGATTTTGTGCGAGAGCGGCGAATACTGTGGAGGAGCTTCGACGAAGTTCTTCAGTCCAGCATTCGGCATCTGAGAGGCAATGGCTGAGAAGGGCTCGCGCCATGCGCCCAGGTCCCGCTGGAGTCATTTCGTAGGCCTCCATATAACAAGCGCGCCAATTTGCGGCGGAGCGTTTCACCATCGCTTCGACGAGTCGATCTTTGCTGGGGAAGTGGTGGAGCAAACCACCTTTGCTCATTCCCGCTTCCGCAGCTACGGCATCTAAAGTGAGGTTTGCAATGCCCTGACGACCGACAACGGCTTCCGCTGCATTGAGAAGCTTGTCCTGCAAATTGGGGGCTGTTGAATCCATAAGGGGCGAGAAAATACCGTCCGGACGGTCGGCCGTCAACCGTCTGGACGGTTTTTTTATTCCGCAGTCATTCGATGAGCCTTGCGGCCACCGCGGGGAGTTTTTTCGACAGGTTTGTTAAGGCCAAGTAGAAGTTTTGCGGTTTCGATAGATCGTTGAGCGAGTGCTTTAGCACC
>CAZMYG010000154.1:0-6630 GCA_964570465.1 uncultured Planctomycetales bacterium | reverse complement strand
TGGAATTTTGGAGACGGCACGACGAGCAGCATGTCGATCGCTTCGAAGGTCTACAGCAATGCAGGTAACTATGTCGCGACGCTGACAGTGACGGACAATTGCGGAGCGACGCATGCGGACTCTGCCAGTGTCTCGATCCAAGCGATTAACCTTCCCCCGACGGTAAGCGCTGGTGCAGATCAGAGTTTGACGATGCCGCTCAGTGGGAACGGCTCGGTCAGTCTGAATGGATTTTTCACGGATGACGGATTGCCTGTGGGTGGAGCGGTGATGCGGACTTGGTCGCGAGTGCCTGGTGGTGGGAGTGGGGTGGTGAGTTTTGCGAATCCCAATTCTTTGGCGACCTCAGCGACCATCTCGGCAGCGGGGACTTACACGTTGCGTTTGACGGTGAGCGATGGAGCGCTCTCTGCGTTTGATGAATTGGTGGTGACGGCAAATCCTAATGCTTGCGCGGGCAATCAAAACCCCATTGCCAATGCGGGCCCGGATAAGAGTGGCAGCCCTGGAGCGGTAATCAACTTCTCCGGTGCAGGCTCCTCAGATCCCAATGGAACAATTCAATCGTATTCTTGGAACTTTGGAGACGGTACGACGGGCTCGGGAGTGAGTGTGAACAAAACCTACTCCGCAGCGGGTAACTACACCGTTACCTTAACCGTAAGCGATATTTGCAATGCGACTCACTCCGACACGGCCATCGCGACGATTCAAAACGCAAACCAAGCTCCAGTAGTCAATGCGGGTCCCGATCAGAACGTAACGGCCAACTCCAATGGGACTGTAGTAGTAAATCTAAATGGCTCGGTGAACGATGACGGTTTACCCGTAGGAGGGAACCTTACCAAGATTTGGTCGAAAAGCTCGGGCCCTGGGAGCGTAACTTTTGCAAATAACAGTTCTCCAGTAACAAGCGCGACAATTACGGCTTCGGGGACTTATGTTCTGCGGCTGACGGGGAATGACACACAATTAATTAGCTTTGACGAAATACAAATTGTGGTCAATCCCTTCAATCCGTGTTTGAACAATACGCCTCCGGTTTCCAATGCGGGAGCGGATCGCACGGTGCAGGTAAATACGCCAGTAAGTTTCAGTGGAAGTGCATCGAGCGATGCGAATGGAACGATCACGAGCTACGCTTGGAACTTTGGTGATGGCACGACAGGCTCTGGGCTCAATGTCTCGAAGACCTATACGAGTGCAGGTACTCGTACTGTTGCCTTAACCGTCACCGACAATTGCGGTGCGACCCACAACGATCAAGCCATTGTCACTGTGCAATCAGGTACAGAAACCCTCAATGCCGATTTCAAAATCTATCGCCTGGTTTCCGTCCTCAACGGACAGGAACAGTGGGCGGAAGTAGGCGCATCAGAAAGTCTTGCGGTTGGAGAAACACTGAAAATCGACGCATTAAGCTCGACAGGTTCTATCGGTTTTTACAGCTGGCAGATGGGTGATGGCGCTTATCAATCGGGTCCTGTTTTAGATTATATCTACGATGAAATTGGTTCCTATACGATCGAACTAACGGTCTTTGATTCCGCTTGGGCGAATTGGGATGTCTTTACGAAGACCATCAATGTGATTCGCTCGATTTCAGTATTCGATGCCCCAATCTATGTTGATCTGAATACAAGATCGATTGCTCTGAACGAAACAGCAACGCGGGGTTGGACGGTGCACGCTAGCAATGTGATTTGTGGCCCCAATTACACCTACTGCTCTCTTATTGGTGAAGTCAATTTCTCCAATCTCAGTAATGTGACGTTCACACAGCACGTGCAGAGTAACACCGTCTCTTACAGCGATATTGTCTACGGTCGCGGACATATTTTTGTGAAGAGCCAGCAGGCACAGAACAGTGCAATTTTTGATGTTTCTTCTGGTAGCTCTCCTGTTTTCCGGGGCAATTTTGATACGGGGGCAGGAAGTGGGCCGGGCGCTCATTCCTCGATGGACATACAAGGGAATGTGCTCTTTGTTGCCGCAGGGAATCAGGGTCTCAAGTTGTTTGATCTGCGCCAAATACCCACTGTGAGTGTTTTGGGTCAAACGGCAATACCAGATGTTAGCTATCAGGCACAAATGCTTCGCCGGCATGGTAATTTTGTCTATCTCGTCGGGGGAGTTGGTACAGCTTATAAGATGTATATTTTCGATGTTTCTGGTTTAGGGCCAAATCTTGATACTCCTCTTCCCTCTAACCCTGTTCTTGTGAAGAGTTTTCAATTAGGTCCGTACCTGAATGATTACTCAGTCACACAAATGGAGGGCAAAACTCTACTCGTGACTCTCAATGGGTATTCTATTGGTATCCAGGTTTACGATGTCAGCGAGGCGACACTTTCAGATTCCGACCCTCATCTTTTAGGAGCCTATGACATTGGCGATGAACCTGAGACAACGACGGAAGCAATAAGTCTCATTGCCATTGGAAATAAAGCTTATGTTGGATTTGGGCAGCTTTTAGGATTGGGTGTGACTCTTGCTCGGGTCAACATTGCAGACCCCACGAACATGTACACCATGGAATGGTTTGGAACGGGTGGCATGAACATTTTTGGAGGCGGTTCTTTAAAAGATCTAGCACACAGAAATGGCCGACTCTACATGCTTCACACAGGAAATGCCGGTGCCGTGTTCGATATCCTTGAGGATTGATAGGATCGAGTCGAACTTCGCCAGCCCATAATTCGTTCTGCACGCTAGAATTCTGGGCTATGGATTCAAAGCGTGTTGTCATCGCTATGTCCGGAGGCGTCGATTCTGCGGTTGCGGCTTTACTGCTGCGCCAGCAGGGATTCGAGCCAATTGGGCTTTTCATGCGCAATGGGGTCGAGGCTCCGACCAAATCCTGTAGCAATAAAACTTGCTGCTCTGTTTACGATGCCAAGGACGCTCGAGTGGTTTGCGCGCAACTAGGCATTCCGTTTCATTCCATGGATCTCTCTTCTGAATTTGGTCAATTGATTCAGTATTTCACGGATGAATATGTAGCGGGGAGAACTCCAAATCCTTGTGCCGTTTGCAATCGAGAATTGAAATTTGGCAGGCTCTTCGATTTCACACGCGAGCTCGGAGCTCAATGGTTGGCGACTGGGCATTATGCGCGTTTGGAAGGCGAGGGAGAAAACGTTCGCCTACGTCGCGCGGTGGACCGCAAGAAAGATCAGTCCTATCAGCTTTTCGATATCCCGCGATCCACTTTGTCGCATGTACGTTTTCCTTTAGGAGAAATGCGAAAGGAAGATGTTAGAGCCATGGCACGAGAAGCGGGAATGCCCGTTTCTGAAAAAGCGGAGAGCCAAGAAATTTGTTTTGTGCCAAGCAATGACTATCGCGATTTACTTCGGGAGAGAGAGGTAGTGAGTCGTTCCGGGGATATTGTCGACGTCGCAGGAAAAACTCTCGGAAAGCATGAAGGCATTGCTCAATTCACTATTGGACAGCGTCGCGGTTTGGGCATTGCTGCTGGAGAGCCGCGATATGTTCGGGAATTGAATCCAGAAACGGGGGCTGTAGTCATTGGCTCGCGAGAAGAGTGTCTGTTTCGTGGTGCGAGAGTCAGTCGTTTGAATTGGATCGATGAAGCTCCAAAAATTGGCGAGTCTCGACGACTTATAGCGCAGATTCGTTATAGACATCCCGGCAGATCGGGCGAATTGCGACGCGTTGATGAGAAACGGGTGGAATTTGTTTTCGATGAGCCAGAGTTAGCGGTAACTCCAGGACAGGCGGCAGTATTTTACGATGGGGAATATGTGGTAGGTGGAGGGTGGATTGAGTCTTCGCTGCAGTAAAGACAAAAAAAGATGGGGCAGGTTTTTCACCAGCCCCATCTTGAATAGCGAATCCTTAAATCGATGTTTTCAGATTCTGTCCGGCGCGGAAACCGACAGTCTTCGATGCGGCAATCTTGATCGGTTCGCCCGTTTGAGGATTGCGTCCGTCGCGAGCTTTACGCTTGCGCACATTGAAAGTGCCAAAGCCCACAAGCTGCACGGTCCCATCTTTTTTCAATCCTTTTTCAATTCCTTCGAGAACGGCGTTGAGAGATCGTTCAGCCGCTGCTCTTGGAGTTTGTCTTCCCATATCTTTTTGAATTTGTTCAACCAATTCCGCTTTATTCATTTGCTTCTCCTTTGGCAGAAGTCCACTCGAATGACCGAACACATGTTCGATTTAAATTCGGTTTTCCCTAACAGCAGGACTGGGGATTCTAGCGAGATTGATTTCACATTCGCAAGCAGCTAATGACGGACAAGTTGGACATTTCAGCAAAGAACAAGAATTTTCAAAGCAGGCGCTTGATTTCGACGCTGCTTCGGGTTCTCGCCTTGTCTTGCCTGGTAGTTGCAGTCTGGATGCCGCTAGAACGAGAGTCCGGGCGAGATGTATTTTTTCTCTTAGATGTGTCTGCCAGTGTGCGTCGCCATTACACACAAGAGTTAGAAAATCTACCGCGTTGGTATTCTTCAGTTTTGAATTCGCTCAATTCGCAGGACCGCGCCGCCTTAATCGCTTTTGGATCTCGTCCTGAGTTATTGATTTGTTTGAGTTCGCCTTCGGAATTTAGTGAACTCCAGTTGCCTGCACTTTCTCAGTACTCCAATTTGCCCTCGGGAGAGAAAAGCAATTTTGAAATGGCTTTGCGTTTGATTTTTGGTCTGACGGAACTCAAGAGAGAAACAGAGATCTGGGTTTGGAGCGATTTCTTGGAAACTGCTGGAGATTTCACAGCACTAGCGCCCGAAATTGAAAAAAGATCGATCCGCTTAAATCGTTTGCCTTTTCCACAGGAGATTCGCCGCGATAGCAGAATTGTGAACGTCGAATTGCCAACAGAAATTCAAGTTGCTGCGGAGGGCGTTGCAAGAATCAATCTCGAAGGGGATTTTCAGAAAACAAGTAAGGGCAATTTGAAATTCAGTTTGCGGCGTGATTCTCAAAGCATCGAATTGCCATCTTTAGAAATAGAACTTGCCGCTCGAGAGATTCGCAGTTTCACGACTTCATTTGCTTTGCCTCGAGAAGGCCTCTACGAGTTTCAGGCAATTTGGAATCCCGAACCTTTTGATCCCATCTCGGAAAACAATCGAACCAGTACTTGGATTCGCTGTGGGGAGTTTTTGCGTGTCGGTTGGTTTGGTGTTGCGAACAATCTCCTGACGAAGCTGCGACGACTTCCAGGGATGGAGATGCAAATAATAGAGCCCGAGAATTTGCAATCTCCTCTCGGTGGCTTGGATGCTTGTTTTCTGATCAATCCCAATTTGGAAGGTGGAGAATTGCCTCAACAAGAAATCGAACAATTTCTCCACCGTGGCGGGATTCTATTTTTGAGTTGCTCTGCGCAGAGCATTCCTTTGCAGCAATCAACAAACAATAAGCAGATTTCGAATCTCCTCCCTTTCCGTTGGGATTTGGCGCCGCAAGATCAGGAATCGATTCTTCTGCTTTTAGATCGTTCCGGCAGTATGTCTGGAGGAAAACTGGAGCTTGCCTTGCGAGCTGCGCGCTCTCTTTCTTTGCAAATTCCTGTTGCGAATGAATTGGCTCTGGCATTTTTTGGAGAAAAACTAGAAACGCCGCAGATTTGGAAATCCGTTGGAGAATCTGCGCCACGTTCCATCGAGTTCATTCCTACAGAAGGAGCGCGCGGAGGAACAGCGGTCGCTTCCTCTTTAGAAGCAGCGCTTACGTGGTTGGATGCTCAGAGAAAAACAAATCAGAGGCAGAGAATTTTTTTACTATCCGACGGACGCGAAGAGTCGCGTGAGAAAAAAGAGAATTGGGCGAAAGAGTTTGGCGAGCGATTGGCAAGCAAGAATATCGAACTCATCGCTTTTGCCGTTGGTGATGACGCGGATTTAGGAAGTTTGCGTGCTCTGACGCAAAATGAATCCAATGGCAAAGTTCTTCTAGCGGGTTCATTAAATAATTTGGAATCACTTTTCTTGGAACATTCTCGCTCACATTTTTTAGAGCCAGGGCCACAGAAAGTGGGGAAAAACAAAAGCAATTCGCTTTCGTTTTTGCAGGAATCCGCTCCCGATTTGCAGTCACGATGGAAATTGGCTTTGAACGCAGACTCTGAGTCGCTCTACGAAAATCAAAACGGAAAACCGGTGTTGGCCTGGAAACGAGTTGGGCAAGGAGCTGTGATGGCGCTGGCTTCGCCGTTGAATGCAGGTTGGGAAAATGAAAGTTCGATCTGGGAAAGTTTGTTGCGTTCTTTGGTGAAAAGGAAAAAGGAAGAAACGCGGAGTTCAACAAAAACCTGGAATGAATATCGCGGAGAAGGCCGTTCGCTCGCGCCTTTTTTCCTGAACTCGAGTATAGAGCCAAAGCATTTCGTTTGGAGTTTTGATCGCTCTTTGTTGCTTCTCGCTGCGCTAGTGCTTTTCTTTTTTTCCTGGTTTCCAAAAAAGTTCTAAATCAAATAGAGCTTCCTCGCCGATAAGACTCGCGTCACTTTGCACATTTAAGGAGCGATATGAAAACAGTAGAGGCGGCGGCGTTTGCAATTCTATCTTTGTCCGTATTTTCTTGCGCGAGCACTCCAAAGTACCCATTTGATGAACCCAATGTTTTGTTGAAGCAGCAAATAGATAAAAAAGTAGC
>CAZMYG010000153.1:0-6652 GCA_964570465.1 uncultured Planctomycetales bacterium | reverse complement strand
ATGAGATTGACTTCGACACCTTGCTGAGCGCGTTCGATGAGCGCAGCGGCAAAAACCTCTCCCACGCGATCGGCGCGCAGAATATAAGTTTCGAAACAAATCGTTTTCTTCGCATTTTGTATGGCTTGCAGCATGGAGGGAAAGGTTTCGACTCCGTTTTTGAGTAGAACAACGGAATTTCCCTCACGGTAAGTGCGAAGAATAGGATGACCCGGTTTGAGGGCTTTCATGAAAGGTAAAGTGTAATCGATCGATGATGAAAATTTCTCTTCTGACCATTTTCTTACTCTGCTCGGATTCAACGGCGATTGATCGTGCTCGTAGAGATGTCGAAAAACTTGCCTCGGATGAATTTCAAGGTCGCGGGAATGAAGGACGCGCGCTGTCTGCCAATTGGATTTGTGAAGAATGGAAACGACTCAAAATTGCGCCGTTTTTTAAGGACTCATACGAACAGCGAATCTTAGATGGGGATGGCAAGGAGCTTGGGAAAAACCTCATCGCTTTGTTGCCAGGCAACGATGAAAAGCTCAAAGACGAATTCATCATTATCAGTGCTCATTACGATCATCTGGGGAAACGCGGTTCAGTGATCTATCACGGAGCGGATGACAACGCTTCCGGGGTCGCAGCACTTTTAGAAGCGAGTCGCGTGTTGGCCAGTGAACGAGCTGCGCTCAAACGCAGCGTGTTGCTGATTGCCTTTGACCTCGAAGAAAAGGGAATGGTAGGTTCCTATCACTTCACCGCGCAGGCGCCGGTCAAAATCGACAAGATTGCGGCCTTTCTTACAGCCGATATGGTTGGTCGCTCACTTTGGAATCTCACACAGAAACATCTTTTCCTCATGGGAGCTGAACACTCTCCAGAAGTTTTTGAATTCGTGCGAGGGCTTCAGCCGGGCAATTTCACTTTGGCCACAGTGGGTGCCGACTTGATTGGCTCTCGCAGTGACTATGCTCCGTTTCGTGACGAAGAAGTGCCCTTCCTTTTTCTCAGCAGCGGCGTGCACCCTGACTACCACCGTCCCAGCGACACCGCAGAAAAAATCGATTATGCCAAAGTCGTGAAGGCCGCCGAGATTATGGTGAGTTTCGCGAAGCATTTTTCCGCTGCGGTGCAAAGACCCAAATATCAAAGCCATCTCATCACTTCCGTGGATGAACTCAAAACAGTGCGTTCCGTGATCGCCGTATTACTCGAAAACCCAGACAAGATTGGAGTCGATCCTAAACAGGTCGAGACGCTCAAGATTTTTGTAGCCAAACTAGACGCGTGGATTGCTCGTGGATCTGTTAGCAACGAAGAAAGGCAAGAACTGGCGAATCAGGTGGGATTGCTTTTACTCTTGCTTGGAGGGCACTAAGAAATCGATCTTCGTTTGCGCAATTCGCAACGGAAGAGTTGTTTGCAGACTCGATATTCCAAATCAGGATCTTTGGAATCTCTAGGCTTCCAAAGAAATTGCAAACCGACAAGGAGATGATTTTCTGCTTTATGCCGGTGGCGAATCATGGCGGGGATTTGTAAAAGCTCTTTCTCTCCCGGAAAGCGAAGTCCCACAAAAAGCGGCTGATCGACTTGATAGGGGAACTCGTGCTTCATTTGCACTTCGATTCCCCCAGGAGAAAGATTGCTGACTAGGCCAGACCAGTTGGCTTGTTGATCCCAGCCGTCGAGCGGAGCGGCATCACAGAGATAACTCTCAATTCCAGCCACACAATCTCCCTCAAGACGTACTTCTGTTCGTCTTTCGAGGAAAGCAGTGAAATTCGATTCCGATGAGCTATGTTGCTGCGATTCCATGGCGCCTATATCGGGAAAATAGGGTTGAAAAATAAATAGGTTTTTAGTGCAGAACGAGCTCTTTTGTTCGGCAAGGACCGATTTGTTTTTGAGGCTCAAGTAGCCGCAGTTTTTCTACTGTGAGATCGACCAATTCTTCCGCCATCCGTCGATAACTGGTCAGTTTTCCTCCGGCAATGGTAATCAATCCGCTTCGCGATTCAAAAATCTGATGCTCGCGGGAAACTTGAGAAGCGGAGCCTTTTTCTTGGCGAAGTAAGGGACGTAATCCTGCGAAAGAATCGAGTATGTCTGAGTGCTTGAGATTGAGAGTAGGGAAATAGAAACGAGTCGCTTCGAGGAGATAGTCGAGATCCGCAGTTTCTGCGCGCACTTGATCTGGCGAGCCTTGAAAATCCGTGTCCGTAGTACCGACTAGAGTTTGACCTTTCCAGGGAAGCACAAAGAAAACTCTTTTGTCCTGTGGAGTGAGTAATAAAAGTCCTGTCCCCGCCTGAATTTTTTTGGAAGCGAATAATAAATGCGCGCCTTTAGTGAGGCGAAGTTTTGGGCTGGATTGAGCATCGTCCAATTTGCAAATCGAATCGACCCAAGGTCCTGCGGCATTGATAAAGAGTTTGGAGCGAAGGAGGAAAGTTTCGCCACTCTTTAGGTTCTTCACTTTCGCAGCGATGATTTTGCCGTTCGCGTTCTCGAAGCCCAACAGTTCTGTTTCTTCTATCGCGTTGGTATCGAATCGCTGCGCGGATTCGATTAAGGCATTGACCAAGGCAAGATCGTCGGTTTGAGCATCCCAATATTGAAAAGCCCCGCGCAGCGAATCTGTGCGCAATGCGGGAAAAGATTTTCTCAATTCGTCTGTAGAAAGCGCGCGATGCGGGGCAATTTGATTTTTCCCAGCAAGTCGATCGTAAAGCCAAAGCCCCGCGCGAATTTTCCATGTTCCGTTTTTTGCGCCACGATAAACAGGAAGAGCAAAAGCCAAAGGCCGTACAAGATGCGGAGCTAATTGCAGTAACAGTCCGCGTTCCTGCAACGCTTCTTTGACTAATTTGAATTCGAATTGCTCGAGATAGCGAATCCCACCGTGAATGAGCTTGCTCGATTTACTAGAAGTGCCCGACCCGAATTGGTTTTTCTCAATCAAAACTACGGACAAACCGCGTAAAGTCGCGTCGCGTGCAATACCTGCACCGGTGATTCCACCGCCAATCACGGCGAGATCGAATGGTTTTTGATCCGTTTGCACGCGGGGCGAAAGCATGGTCGGCCGTATTTTTTTGGCAAGCACTTTTTTGCTCGATCGCGCTCATTTTGATAGTGTGCGCAGTATGTCGGAGAAGACGAAACAGAGTTTGCGAGTGGGAATTGTTCCCTATTTGGTGGGGAAGCCTCTAAGTGAAGGATTAGAAAAAAATCCGCAGCTCTCGATTACTTGGGCTCGTCCGAGCGAACTCGTCGAAGGATTGAGAACGGCACGTTTCGATGTGGCTTTGGCATCCTCAATTGAACTTTTCCGACTTCCTGGCGCTAGTGTGATTCCGGGTTTGGCAATTGGCTGCGATGGGGAAGTGCAATCGGTTCGCCTCTTTCATCGACTTTCTTTTTTTAAGATTCGCTCGATTGCACAAGATCCTGACTCTCAAACGGGAGTTGCTCTTTCGCGAATTGTGGCGAATGAATGGAGGGAAAATGCCATCGAGTGGATCAAGGCTCGCCCCGATGAAGATGTCGCCAAAATCCATGCCGATGCTTATCTGCGCATTGGCGATCGCGCACTTCAAGAAATGCATCTAGCAGAAATCCCTTCTTTGGATCTTGGCAAAGCGTGGAAGGATATGACCGGTTTGCCCTTTGTGTTTGCGTTGTGGATTGTGCGCCCTGGTTTGCAACTCGGTTCTAGTACCGCGTTTTTCCAGCAAGCCGCGAAGAAAGGACTCGCTCGGCGCGAGGAGTTTGCGCAGAACGCGGCGAAGGAATTGAATTTGCCCCAGCCTTTATTGCGCCGCTATCTCTTGGAATCTTGCCGCTATTCTTTGGGGAATTATGAAGAGCGGGGCTTGCTTGAATTCGCTCGTCGGGCAGCAACGCTAGACCTCTGCCAAGCCAATAGCCAGATCCGTTTTACGCAGTAGAATAGCGCCCTTCATTTTCTGGAGTTTTCTATGCCAAAAGCAAAAGCAGTATCGCAAGCGGAGAACATTCGTTGGACCGAGGTTAAAACCAAGCTCGGAAATCTTTTCCTGGCTGCAACCGAGCGAGGCATTGTCAAAGTCAGCTTGCCAGGTGAAGGCAAGAAGAGTTTTTTCCGCTCGCTTTTGGAGCTCGTCCCTGGCGCTAAGGTCGAAGAAGACTCGAACTCGCTCACAAAAACCGCCGCTCAACTCCAGGAATATGCCAATGGCGAGCGCAAACAATTCGAATTGCCTCTCGATTTGCGCGTCTCTCCCTTTCAAGGTCGCGTACTCGCCGCACTTCGTCGCATTCCCTTTGGACAAACTCGCAGCTATGGTGAAGTCGCTTCCACTGTTGGTCGTCCTAAGGCCGCCCGCGCGGTGGGTCTTGCTTGTAGCCGCAATCCAATTCCTCTAGTCATTCCTTGTCATCGTGTGGTCGGCCATGACCATTCTTTGGTGGGTTTTGGTGGCGGACTGCCGATGAAAAAGCAATTGCTAGCGTTGGAAAGTTCTACTTCTTAATCCATCAGCGATTGAGCCGATTTACCGCTTTTCTCTCTCGGTCTTCTCCCTATCGGGCATTGTTCTGTCTTTAGAATCGACTTTCGCATTCTTCACGTAACAGGTTTCGAAGAGAGTCCAATCCTTGGTGTCGACGCGGCCGTCTCCATTGAGATCCGCTGTCGCGCAAATCACTTGTTGCGGCGTTTTCCCGCCCGCAAGGCAGTTCTGCATGATGGCGAGATCTTGCTCATCGGCTTTCCCATCCTGATCTAGATCGCAAATGAAATTGCAGGGTTTGTTGTCGCAAGCGTTAGGAATGCCATCGCCGTTGCAGTCGAGTTCGCATTCGTCTAGGACTAAATTGTGGTTGCAATCCGGTAACCCTGGATTCATAAAAAAGGAAAGAAGGAAAACGTCTTTGGATCCATGACCATGTTGGATGTCTGAACCTTCCATCGTGAAATCGAAATCGACCGTGTGATTTATTGAGAAAGTGTTGAAGTATCCTGCAATAAAGATTTCCCGATCTGCTGTGACTTGAATGCAATTAGGGACATCATGGCTAACTCCCCCGAAGGTTCTTGCCCAAGCGTGATTCCCTTCTCGATCGAATTTGCTGATCCAAACATCTGGATCTCCGTTGCTAACGCTGTGATGGAGTTCCTCTCCAATTCCAGGATCGAAATCGACGTTGTTTTGAAAGCTGCCAGCACATAGAAGATTTTGTTCTGGATCCAGTGTGATGGAATGAAAGCGATCGTTGCCCACCCCTCCAAAAGTTTTTGCCCAGATAAAATTACCATTGGAAGAGAATTTGCTTAGGAAAACATCCCATAGTCCATTCGAAACATGGGGGTCTATTTCTTGTGCGCTGGGATCAAAGTCGACAGATCCGTAATTAAATGGGAAGTAGCCTCCTACGAAGATATTTTTCTCTGAATCTGTGACAACGGCACTTGCTGCATAACCACGAAAGATTTTTGTCCAGGCATAGATGCCGTTATTGTCCAATTTTGTAATGAAAGCTTCTGGAGAAAAGGAAAGTAAGCTCTGACGTGAATCCACTCCGGTGCTAGGATCGAAATCAACAGTCCCTAAGAAACTTCCTGTAACGAGTATTGAACCTTCAACATCGATTGTGATGTCAAAGATTGTCGCCTCGCCGGTTCCTCCGATAACTTTTGTCCAAGCATAATTTCCTTGGTTATCGAGCTTGGTGATAAAACTGTCGTTAGATCCTGATTTTATGTCGACTCCAGGACCAGGATCAAAATCCGCACTTTCAAAGATTCCTGCGATAAATAGGTTGTCGAATGAATCTATAGCAAGGCTTTGCTTTTGTACTGCTGGATGTGAAGCCCCAAAGGTTTTGGTCCAAGCATAGGATCCATCAGAATGAAATTTTGTAACAAAAAATTTCGTGTTGAAGCCAGCGTTTTGAGAGTCAACTCCGTCGCCAGGATCGAAGTCAACAGTTCCGTAAAACCGTCCAAGCCAATAAATCGCTCCGGTACTGTCTACTGCTAAATCACAGCCTTTCTCATTTGTCCCATTACTGCCCAAGCTTGCAGACCAAACATAGGACCCATCAGGAGCAAATTTTTCGAGAAAAATGTCCTGATTTCCAATGGAAGTGTGCATGTGTTGCCCTGCACCCGGATCGAAGTCTACGTTCCCACTGTACTCTCCGGTAATCCAGATATTGCCTGAGTGATCTACAAGCACGCTGTTAGCCGTATCTTCAAACATTCCACCGAGAACATTTGTCCAGTTGTAAACGAGTTGATCGTGTTGAATCTCACACTCGTCCGGAATATTGCTGTCGTTGCAATCTTGGCTGATTTCCATCCGAATGTCGCAATCATCTGGACTTCCATTTTCGTTGCAATCTGCAAAGACTTGGCATTCGTCAGGAATTAGATTGCGATTGCAATCCTTGCTGTATCCACTGCGAATATCACAGCTATCTGGAATATCGTTGTGATTGCAGTCCGGAATGCCGCCACCAGGCGCGGTGTCGCAATCGTCTGGAATGCCATTTTGATTGCAATCGTATTGTGGAGATTGCACTTCGCAGACATCGGGAATTTCGTCGTGATTGCAGTCAGGCGTCGTGCCGGAATGAATCTCACAGAAATCAGGAATGCCGTTGCTATCGCAATCAC
>CAZMYG010000152.1:0-6661 GCA_964570465.1 uncultured Planctomycetales bacterium | reverse complement strand
GCGCAGAGGACGTAAAAATAAACAAAAACGCAGAAGCCGTGATTTTCAAAAACCATGACGTGTGAAACATGCGCGACCCCCAGTTGTTATCAAATTGCAACATCTTTTGTATTCCCCAAAAGAGACCCGGTTTATCAGGTACCTTTTTCGTCAAGACAAAGCCAAAACTAGAGACAAAATCCAATTTATTTCGGCTCCACCCCTCTCGAACGCGCTTGAGTCCATTTCGGGACTCCAAAAATCTAGAATCTTGCAAATAAATATTACCCCATAGAATCTCCAAAAAGACAAAAAGGACGCAAGTGATTCAAAATAAAAGAATTACAGAAAACCCCCTCTCAGGCGACCCACCACCCGGAAAGCCCAGATATTGAGCTGTCCGGTAGCCAAAAACGAGCTCACAAACTATATTGGCTCGCTCTTGCAGGAAGAAACCTGCAATCACCATTTAGAAAACCAGGAAAGGAAATTTATGTTCTTACCGTTACTCGCATGGATTCAGGAAGCTGCTACTCAGAGCACAGGAGCTACTCCTACCCAAACCGCTCAACCTCAGGAATCAATGTTGAGCTTGCTCATTATGCCGCTCGCAATCTTTGTGATTTTCTATTTCTTGTTAATTCGTCCTCAACGAAAACAACAGAAAGAGCGCGCTAACATGCTCAACCAGATTAAAAAAGGCGACAGAGTCATGACCAATGGCGGACTCTTCGGAACAATTGTCAGCCTAAAAGAAAACGAAGTTGTTCTTGAAGTGGATGAAAACGTTCGCCTTCGTTTCTCCCGCGCTGCCATCGCACAAGTCGTAACCTCCGACGAAAAGAGTAAAGAACTCGCGACGAAATAGCGGCGAGCTGTGTCAGCCAGTCCTCATCTTCAACTAGGGAAAGCGGGCGAAGAAATTGCCGCCCGCTTTCTCGAAGAAAAGGGCTATCGCATTCTGGGGAAAAACTATCGCTGCGCTCTCGGCGAAATTGATCTTATCGCTGAATTCGAGAACACAGTCGTTTTTGCAGAAGTAAAAACACGCAGCAGCACCCGTTTTGGCAATCCACAAGAAGCCGTGAATCGCCAACGCATCTCTCGATTGGCACGCGCCGGAGAGTTTTATCTTCGAGAGAAAAAACTCACGACTCGAAGCTGGAGAATTGACGTGCTGTCCTTGCTCTCAAAAGAGGGAGATTTCCATGTGGAACAAATCGAAAACGTTACTGGCTAGCCTGCCATTCGTCTTTGCAATTCAATCTCCTGAAGAGTTTTTGCAACGACGCGCCGCGTTGGCCATCGAAGTGCAGGACGGTGCGATTTTCCTCGAAGGAAACAACCCGAGTGATTTGGATCTACGCTATGCACAGGACGATGACTTTTACTATTTGAGCGGAGTAGAAAGTTCAGACTCGGCGATGTTGCTGCTCTGTGAAAAGGGAAAAATCCAAGAAGAGATTCTTTTCCTCCCAGAAAAAAATCCACTTTGGGAAAGATGGAATGGAACGCGTCTTGCTCCTGGAGAAGAAGCGAGCAAACAAACTGGGTTCAAGAAAACTCTTCCTAATTCCAAACGCAGCGCGGAACTACAAAAACAAGAAGTAAGCGGAAAAAAGATTTGGCGTATCAAAGAACTCCGCGCAGCACTGGATTCTCTACAAGTCATCAAATCAGTAGAAGAAATCGCTCGCATCGAAAAAGCGATTCGCATCACCGAGCGCAGCTTTGAGCAAGCTCTCTCCTATATAAAGGAAGGGGCCTTCGAATATGAGTTCTTAGGGAAATTGGAGGGAGGATTCCTCACCCATGGAGCTCAAGGCTATGCTTTCCCCAGCATTGTCGGATCTGGACCCAACACTTGTCGCCTTCACTACGAATCGGCACAACGGCAAATGCAACAAGGCGAATTGGTCGTGATCGACGTAGGCGCTAAGTACAGACATTATTGCGCAGATATCACACGTACCTTGCCTGTATCCGGAAAGTTCTCACCAAGACAAGCTGAGATTTACAACCTGGTATTGGAAGCACAAAAACGTGGAATCGCTGCTGCAAAGCCAGGAGTCAAAGTTTCCGACGTTCATCAAGCAGCTTGGAAATTCTTAGACGAGAAAAAACACGCCGCTAACTTCTGGCATGGCACGAGCCATTTCTTGGGATTTAAAGTGCATGACACCGGCACCAGCTATGAACAAGAACTCGAACCCGGCATGGTGATCACGGTAGAACCTGGCATCTATCTGCCCGAAGAAAATCTCGGCGTGCGCATTGAAGACGACATTTTGATTACAGAAGACGGCTGTCGAGTTCTTTCAAACGGATTGCCTAAAGAGATCCCAGAAATCGAAGCCTGGATGCGCAAAAACAAAACACCTTAGGAGTAGCACTGTGGCGTTTAGACCGATTCGACAAAGAAGGAGACCCCCCTCTCCGATAGCAGGTCTCGGCATTCTTCTCATCCTTGCTTGGTTTGGCATCGTCATCGAAGTGTTTGGTCAGGATTTGAGAAAACCCAATCCGCCGCAAACTCACTTTCCTTTTCACGCATCAGGAAAAATTGTTATTGGCTTCGACGATTCGCTCGCGGAATGCGCGCACTGCATCTTTGAATCCAGACGATCCCCCAGCCGCGCATTAACTGTGGATCGAATCCGGCGCATCAAGCCGGTATTTCGCAACCAAGCACAAGAAGAGAAAATTAGAGAACAATACGGAATCACGGAGAGCATCCCGCTTTCGTTACTGAAAAATGATTGGGAATCTCGATGTGAAAAAACTCGAGCGGCAAAAAATCCTCAGCGAACAAACGCAATTGCTACTGTTCTTCCTCCGCTCTATCACATTTACCGCATGGACTTGGAAGAAGGGATTTCTCTGGAAGAAACTTTGATCGCGCTTTCGAGCGATCCCTCGGTGCGTTTTGCGCAACCGGATTTCTGGATTGAAGCGCATGCGGAAACCATTCCGCAGAAACGAAAACCGCTCACGCCAATTCTTTGGCCTAACGATCCTTATTTTCACAGTTCCAATAGTTGGGGTCAGGAGTTCGCAGATCTCTGGGGACTTCAGGATGACAAATTAGGAGTGCGCGTTGCCTGGAATCAAAGTCAAGGTGCTGAAGTACTCGTCGCTGTTGTCGATTCTGGACTCGACTACAACCATCCCGATATTGCTGCCAATGTTGCTTGGAATGCCGGTGAGCGTCCATTTGCAAATGGAATCGATGACGATGGAAACGGCTATATCGACGATCGCCGAGGTTGGGATTTCACGACTTGCGCTGTAGCCGACCCCTTCTCCGGAAATTGCCTCCAAGAAAAACTTCCTGACAACGACCCAATGGACGGACATGGGCACGGAACACATGTCTCCGGCACGATTGCAGCTGTCAAAGACAACGGAATTGGAATTGTCGGAGTCGCGCCCAAGGCAAAAATTCTGCCTCTCAAAGCGATGAATGATCAAGGTTCGGGACTCTCGAGCGAACTTGCAGAAGCTCTGGTCTACGCGGCAATGAACGGCGCAGACATCATCAACAACAGTTGGGGTTGCCGCGATCGATGCCCAAGCAATCTCATCATTGAAGAGGCTGTAAAAACGGCTTCTGATCTTGGCTGCGTGCTCGTTTTTTCCGCGGGAAATTCGAGTGATGAAAGTCTGTTTTACAGTCCACAAAATATGGCACAGACCATTACCGTCGGCGCTTCAAGCCATTTGGATCAACGCGCGAGTTTTTCTAATTTTGGAATTGAGTTAGATCTCTGCGCTCCAGGCGGAGAGCCTGGTACGGGTTGCAGTAACATTCAGTCACAAAGCATTCTTTCGCTGCGCTCGGCAAATACCGATCTTTATTCACTCGCCTGCAATGGGAATTGGGCAGGGCAGATGTTGGTTGGAGAAAATTATTTGCGAGCACGCGGAACAAGCATGTCTTCTCCGCACGTTTCTGGTGTTGCTGCGCTTCTACTCGCCTTACACCCGGATTGGAATGCAGAGCAGATTCGACAAGCGCTACGCGTTTCCGCAAAAGATATCTCTTTACTAGGGCCAGATTCAGGAACGGGTTTTGGGCGCGTCGATGCCGCAAAAGCCGTGCTCGTCTCTTCCGTTCTGCAAACACAGTTGTTGAATCCCAGCTCTTCGAAAAGCTTCAGCACTGTTGAAGAATCAATCCCCGTTTTCGGAAATGCCTTTGGCGACAATTTCTCGGAATATCAACTTTCTTTCTCTCCTGCTACAGCTCTCGAAAATTGGCAAAAACTCGCAGATCCGATCTCAACTCCTGTTCAAAACGATCTTTTGGGAATTTGGGATATTCATTCCTTAGAAACAGGAATGTATCGCTTGCGACTACAGGTGAATCCCAATGGAGAAACCCGATTTCAAGATACTGTTCAAGTCTTTATAGAAAAGGGTGTCGAACGATGGACTCAGGCTCAAGCTTGGCAATGGGGCGCGAGCATTTGGAATCAACGAATCGCGTGGATCGATACACGAGATCTAGGCAATTTATTGGACACAGGAATCTATGTACTTGACCGTGCCACCGGCGAGGAAACGCGAATCACCGATCGTGGATCTTATTCGCCTTCTCTTTGGGAAAACTTCTTAGTTTGGCAGGATCGACGTCAGGGCAATTGGGACATTTATTTTAGAGATCTAGCAGGCAATGGAATAGATCGAGTGATTTCCAATGCACCAGGTGATCAAGTCGCGCCGAAGATTTTTGAAAATTGGATTGTCTGGACAGATTTCCGAAGCGGAAATGCTGACATCTATGCCTTCGACCTTTCTCAGAACATCGAGATACCACTCACTCACGATTCTTTTGCACACAGCAACCCTGCGATATGGGGACAAACTGTCGTTTGGGAAAATAACCGAAACGGTAATCAGGATATTTATTCGATCAATCTGAATACCGGCGAAGAAAGACAAATCACAACAGATCCCGCGGACCAAAGCAGTCCTTCGATTTGGGAACACTGGATTGTTTGGCAAGATCTGCGCAACGGAACAAACAACCCGGATATTTATCTTTTCGATTTGAATTCTGGCATCGAACGCGCGATCTCGACTTCGTCTTCACATCAAAGCCGTCCTCGCATTTTTGATCATCGCATTGTTTGGCAAGACGATCGCAATCTGGGCTTCTCCACCGATATTTATCTCTACGATTTACTCGCAGAACGAGAACGAGCAGTCACGACTCACTTTGACAGTCAAAGCTCCCCCTCGATCTGGGGCGATGAAGTGATCTGGGAAGATTTTAGAAATGGACAATTCGATCTCTATTCAAAACAGGACACCGCTTTGATTGCGTCGATTGACAGCCCTGTATCCGGAGCTGTGATTCTGCGCGAAGAAACTCCTCTGATTGAAATACGCGGTAAAGCGTTTGGGGAAGGAATTCCTTTTTCTCACTATCAACTTTTCTATCGAGCTGCGAGCGACGAAAGTGGTCCATGGATTCCTTTGGGCGAAATCCATCACGAAGCTGTAATTCAAGGATTGCTCTCAAACTGGGACATCTCGAATCTCCCCACGGATCAATATCTGATTCGTCTGCTTGTAACACCTGAAGGCGGACTTCCTATTGAAAAACTCTCTTCCTTCTATGTGCAACCTGCAGTCGTTTACGGAATCACAGATCCTCCTCAAAACAAAATTTATGACTCGGATCAAAATCTAGTCGTTGTCAAAGGAAGAGCAGGCGGCATTGCTTTCTCGAATTATCAAATTTTCTATGGCTTAGGCAAAATGCCTGAGTCTTGGATCCCTCTTACAGAAATCGATGATCGGCCGATTTTCGACGATGCCATGCTTGCTTGGCATACGGAAGACGTAGAAGAAGGATGGATTACTTTGCGGCTTGTGGTCACTGCAACCAGTGGAGAAGAAGTTGAAAAGCTGCGCAGCATTTATCTCGATAAAACAACACGACAGCTCATAAACGATGCAAGTATTCAAAGAGCGCCTGCGATCTTTGGGCATACAGTCGTATGGGAAGACAACCGAAACGGCAACTTCGATATTTACACAATCGATCTAAACAGCTTGGAGCAGCGTCAGCTTACAAGCCTCAGCTCTGTGCAGCGCCAGCCAAGTATTTATGGGAATCGCGTGGTTTGGACAGATCTGCGCAACGGCAATAGTGATATCTATCTCTTAAATCTTGACACGAACGAAGAAACCCAAATCACTTCCGATTCGGCCACACAAATCACTCCTGCAATTTCCGAGAACACCATTGTTTGGATCGACTACAGAAATACAGGTCAAGACATTTACAGCTACAACATCGAAACCGGACAAGAATTGCGAATCACTCCAGCTCCAACAGCCATTGGCAGACCGTCTGTTTCGAATCGGCGCATCGTTTGGATCGACAAACGCAATGAAGGCCAAGACGTGTATCTCTACGATCTCGACACACAACAAGAGCAGCGCATCACGACTGCAGCAACCGCAGCAGATCAGGCCGAGATCTTCGGCAATCTCGTCATCTGGCAAGATGTTCGAGATGGTTATAGAGCGATCTACAGTTTCAATCTAGAAACGGGGATAGAACAGAAACTCACGAATGAAGAAGCATCCGTCAGCTCCTTTGCCATTTACGGTTCAAAAATCGTCTGGAGTGATGGACGCAACGGAGATTCCGATCTCTATCTTTTAG
>CAZMYG010000151.1:0-6738 GCA_964570465.1 uncultured Planctomycetales bacterium | reverse complement strand
ATGGTCGAGATGTCCGTGCGAACCGATAGCGGCAATAATCTCTGTTTTGCTCTTCTCGACTTCGCGTTGGATTCGATCCAATTGTGAATCGCCCGGATCAATCAAAATGCCCTTGCCTGTATCGGGATCGCGCACGATATAGCAATTCATTACGAAGGGTCCAACGGGAACGGCAGTGATTTGTAATTTCGTTTCTTTCATGGACGAGATCCGACCCACTCCGAGCCATCAACATAAACTTCTTTTTTCCAAATCGGCACGCGTTTTTTCAGCTCGTCAATCAGATAGCGGCAAGCATCGAAGGCTTCTGCTCGATGCGCGCTCGCGACAGCAATCGCCACGGCGGCTTGTCCGATTTCGACAATTCCAGTTCTGTGAATGACGATGGTTTTGTTCACGCCAAATTTCCTTTTCGTTTCGCTGAAGATTTTTTCCATCTCCGCGCGAGCCATGACTTCATAGGCTTCATATTCCAAGCGAATGACTTTTTTTGAAGACTCGTGTGAGCTCGTGCGAGCCACTCCAAAAAAATGAACGATTCCACCTTCTTCTGGTCCGTGTAAATCCAAAGCGAACTGACTCAAATCAATAGGATTTGCCTGAATGGAAAACTTCATCCCCCACTCACGGGTGGCAGAAAAGCAATTTCATCGCCCTCGGCCAATTGAGTTTTGCTATCGGCATAGATTTGATTGCGAGCGATGAGAAACTTTTCCGTAGAGAGAACTGGAAATTGTTTCAGTAAGTGATTTTGTAACTCGCCCACTGTCGCGCCTGTACTCAGTTCGCAATCCTGTGTCGACACACCCAAACGCTCTCTCAAATGAGCAAAAAAAAGAACGCGCAGTTTCACGCTTTTGCCGCCGCTGCTTTCTTGGTTTGAATCAATTGCTCGACAACACTGGGATCTGCCAAGGTGCTGGTGTCCCCAATTTCTTGAAATTCCCCTTCGGCAATTTTCCGCAAAATGCGACGCATGATTTTTCCCGAACGAGTTTTTGGCAAACCAGGGGCCCAATGAATCACATCCGGCGAAGCCATGGGACCAATTTCCTTACGAACTTGCTGAATCAACTGAGTTTTTAAGGAATCTTCATAACGATTTCCTTCGCGCAAGGTGACATAGGCATAAATGCCCTGGCCTTTGATTTCATGAGGGAATCCCACCACCGCGGCTTCCGCAACCGCCGGATGAGAAACCAAAGCGCTTTCCACTTCCGCAGTTCCTAAACGATGCCCTGAAACATTGATCACATCGTCAATGCGTCCAGTGATCCAGTAATAACCATCTTCATCTCGACGACAGCCATCGCCGGTGAAATAGAGTCCTGGTTGCCTCGAGAAATAGGTTTCTTTGAATCGTTCATGCTGTCCGTAAACCGTGCGCATCATTCCGGGCCAAGGTTCCTCGAGAAATAAAGCTCCACGTCCCGCACCTTCCACACGGTTTCCCTTTTCATCGAGAATCACTGGCTTCACTCCAAAGAAAGGCAAAGTCGCAGAGCCTGGCTTCGTCGGAGTTGCTCCGGGCAAAGGAGTGATCAAGATGCCTCCCGTTTCTGTCTGCCACCACGTGTCGACGATCGGACAGCGTTCGCGACCTACAACGCGGTGATACCACATCCAAGCTTCTGGATTGATCGGCTCACCCACAGTTCCCAGCAAGCGCAAGCTCGAGAGATGGTGGGATTCGACAGGCGCATCCCCCTCGCGCATCAACGCGCGAATCGCCGTAGGCGCAGTGTAGAACTGATTGACCTTGTACTTGTCCACGACATCCCAGAATCGCCCTGCATCGGGGTAGTTCGGAATTCCTTCAAACAGAATACTCGTCGCTCCTGCGCAAAGTGGTCCGTAGACAACATAGGAATGCCCGGTAACCCAACCAATATCCGCCGTACACCAATAGATATCTCCGTCTTGAACATTGAACACATAGCGAAAGGTTGTTGTGGCATAGACCATGTAACCGCCGGTTGTGTGAAGCACTCCCTTTGGTTTTCCTGTCGAACCGGAAGTATAGAGAATGAAAAGAGGATCTTCGGAATCCATCCATTCTGGTTCGCAGCTCGCCGGGGCTTTTGACATCAAATCATGCCACCAATGATCGCGGCCTTTTCTCATGGAGATGGGCATTTTTTCGCTCCCGAGTCGGCGAAAAACGACGCAGTGTTCGATTTGTACACCCTGTTTCGCCGCGAGCTCCATTGCTTCATCCGCATTGGCTTTCAATGGCACTGGTTTTGTTCCACGAAGAGATCCGTCTGAAGTCACTAGAATCTTGCATTTGGAATCGACAATACGCCCGGCCAGGGACTCCGGACTGAAGCCCCCAAAAACAATCGAATGAACAGCGCCAATTCGAGTACAAGCGAGCATGGCAATCGCCAACTCTTTCACCATCGACATATAAATCGAAACGCGATCCCCTTTGCGAACTCCCAATCCTTTTAAAACATTGGCAAAACGACAGACTTCAGCGTGCAATTCTCGATAAGTAATTCTTCCTTCTTCTCCAGGTTCATTTCCTTCCCAAATCAGGGCTGTTTGATTTCCACGTTTTGCTAAATGTCGATCGAGCGCGTTGTAGCTGAGATTTGTTTTTCCTCCGAGAAAGTAGCGAATGAAAATTTTGTCTTTGAAATCCCATTCTCGAAACTTCGTCCACTTTTCTTTCCAATAGAAAGTCCCTGCAATCTCACTCCAAAAACCCTCGGGATTCTCGATCGAACTCTGATACAGCTCGCGATACTGCGACATGGACTGAATTGCGCAGCGTTCGCTGAACTCTGCGAGCGGATGGAAGACGAGTGAACTCGCTTGCTTCGTATTTGCCTGATCTTTCATATTTTTCTCCGAATCTGAAGGGTTCGTAGGTTACACCTTCTTGGGTTCCGCTCCAACTTCCCTATAATTCGAAGCCATGAAAGTTTGGATCTTTGCTTTCCTCGCTCTCACCGCTTGCCAAGTCGCCCCATACACAAATCGAAGTCAATTTATAATCGTATCCCCCTCGGAAGAAATGACTCTGGGGACTCAGGCATACAGCGAAACTCTTTCGAAAGCGAAAGTACTTTCAAGCGGTGCGCAGGCCGAGCAAGTACTGCGAGTGGGAAAGCAGCTCGCCCCATTTGCGGATGAAGATTTGCGCAAAGCGAAACTCCCTCCCTTTGCCTGGGAATTTAAACTCATCGATGATCCCAAGACAGTGAACGCGTGGTGTCTACCCGGAGGAAAAGTTGCCTTTTACACGGGCATTCTTCCTTTATGTAAAGACGACGCCGGTGTGGCTGCCGTTATGGGACATGAAATTGGTCACGCAATTGCGCGACATGGCGCAGAACGAATGACCACAGGGACTCTCTTAGGTACGATTGGCGATATTTTGGATGTCGGTTTTTCTAAAACTAGCCCCGAGAAAAAAGAAGCGATTCTTTCGGTCTATGGAATTGGAAGCGGATTGGGCGCGCTGAAATTCAGCCGTGATCAAGAATCGGAAGCCGATCACATTGGTTTAATGCTCATGGCAAAGGCCGGCTACGATCCTAAAGAAGCTCTCGAATTCTGGAAACGCATGCAAGCAAACTCCCAAGGCTCACAACCCGAATTTCTCTCGACCCACCCCAGCGATTCGACCCGCATTGCCAACATACAACACTTACTTCCTCAAGCTCAGGCTCTCTATTCTCCGAAATCCTCTCCCTAGGATTTAAGAAAGGAAACACGTGACAAAAACCGTGAAAGAGAAAACTGCCCAGGCACCGACTCATGGAAGCGCTTTTGAGGCCGTCAATCAGCATTTTGATAAAGCGGCAGAAAAATTGGGCTTACCCGAAGATATGCGCAAGGTTTTGAGACGTCCTTATCGGGAAATGACGGTAGAAATGCCGGTCCGCATGGACAACGGCAAGCTCGAGATGTTCGTGGGCTATCGCGTGCATCACAATGCCGCGCGTGGTCCATATAAAGGTGGAATTCGTTATCACCCACAAGTGGATTTGGATGAAGTACGCGCTCTCGCTGCCCTGATGACTTGGAAAACCGCTCTCGTCGACGTTCCCTTTGGTGGTGCTAAGGGCGGAGTGAGCTGCGATCCGACGCATATGTCAACGAACGAAAAAATGCGCATCACTCGCGGCTTCACGAGCCGCATTTCTATGATGCTCGGTCATATGCGCGATGTGCCGGCTCCGGACATGGGAACCGACGCACAGACTATGGCCTGGTTGATGGACGAATTTGGAAAGAAAAACGGACACACACCGGCCTGCGTGACTGGCAAACCGATTGATCTTGGCGGTTCGCTCGGACGTAACGAAGCAACAGGTCGAGGGATTTCCTTTATTGCCGATGCCGCTTCGAACGCGCTGAAAACTCCGTTAAAAGGGGCCACTGTTGCGATTCAGGGTTTTGGAAATGTAGGTTCTTTTGCTGCCCACTATATGCATGGCTTGGGTTGTAAAGTCATTGCGGTCTCCGATGTCACCGGAGGTTATTTCAATCAGAAAGGCATCGATATCACTCAGGCCATCGCGCATGTACAAGCACATAAAGATCTCAGCAAATTTCAAGGTGCCGAGAAAATTTCCAATGACGATTTGCTGGCGTTGGAATGTGACTATTTGATTCCCGCTGCCTTAGGCGGAGTGATTCACGAAACGAATGCCGGTCGAATCCGAGCGAAAATGATTATTGAAGGTGCAAATCATCCAGTAACTCCAGAAGCCGAAGTTGTTCTTCATCGCGCTGGAGTGCCCATTGTACCGGACATTCTTGCGAATGCTGGAGGTGTGGCGGTTTCCTATTTTGAATGGGCACAAAACATCCAACAATTCCGCTGGGATTTGGACAAGGTGAATGACGAATTGAAGAAACTACTTTCCATCGCCTTTGATCATGTTTGGAAAACTTCTCAGAAAGAAAAAGTTCCTTTGCGCACAGCTGCGTTCATTGTCGCAGTCGATCGAGTTGCACGAGCAGCAAAGTTGCGAGGCTACGTTTGATAGGAATTGATCTCGGCGGGACTTTTATCAAGGCAGCTGCCTTTACTCCCGCCGGGAAACTTGTTCGTCGCGAAAAAATTCCAACTCCCCCGCCGTCGCGAGCTGTTGAAACCATGGCCAACTTGGTTCGGGAGCTTTCTCCTGGAAAGCTTTCTAAAGTAGGAGTCGGCTTGCCCGGGGTTTTGGATCGAAAACGTGGCGAATTGATTCGCGCGCCAAATCTTCCCGGTTGGGAAAAACTCTCTCTTCGAAAATCACTCGCAAAAGAACTTCGTTGTCCTGTCCGATTAGAAAATGATGCGAATTGTGCAGCATTAGGAGAACTCTTCGCCGGCGCCTCTCAAGGAGAAAAGAATTTCCTCCTCATCACTTTGGGCACTGGTGTTGGTGGTGGACTCGTTCTAGATGGAAAACTTTGGAACGGAAGCGGAGGAATGGCGGGAGAGTTTGGGCATATGTCGATTAATCCAATAGGCAAACTCTGTCCCTGTGGCGCTCGGGGATGCATTGAAATCTACGCCAATGGAAAAATGATTCAAAAATTTCCGGCGATTGCAGCTCGTGCTTTGGGTTGCGGTATTGCCTCGGTAGTGCAATTACTCGACATTCGATTTTTTGTACTCGCTGGTGGCGGCGCCGACTACATTCCCAAATTGCTGCCAAAGATTCGCAAAGAAATGTCTCCTCGAATTTACGGACGTAAAGTGCAAGAAATCAAAATTGTCCGCAGCCAACTAGGATCTTGGGCCGGAGCCTACGGCGCATTCCAGTTGTAAAATCCTTGTCCCGTTTTTTTTCCGAGCTTTCCTTCGTGAACCATCCTCTTCATCAGTTCTGGAGCTTTGAATTGAGGGCCCACGGTTTTTTCTAGATATTCTGCAATCGCTAAACGCACATCGAGCCCAACCACATCGGTTAATTTGAGCGGCCCCATCGGATGGTTGTAGCCCAATTCCATGGCGGTATCGATGTCCTGTGCTGAGGCGACTCCCGCTTCGAACATGCGAATCGCTTCGAGTCCCAAGGCAACTCCGAGTCTGCTGGAGGCAAAGCCAGGAGAATCTTTTACCGTAATCGGGTTTTTTCCAATTCGCTGAGCGAACTCCAGCGCCAATTGCAAAGTTGCATCGCTCGTTTTTTCGCCGCGCACGACTTCGAGTAATTTCATCAAATGGACGGGATTGAAGAAATGCAATCCCAGCACGCGATCGGGACAGTTCGTAGCTGCAGCGATTTGAGAAATTGATAAGGAACTCGTGTTGCTCGCCAATATGGTTTGCGCTTTGCAGAACTTAGCTAGTTTGGCAAAAAGTTCTCGCTTCAATTCGAGTTTTTCCGGCGCAGCTTCAATCACAAGCGAAACATTGGAAACGGCGTGTTCCAAATCTGTAGTTCCCAACAGTCGATCAAAAGCGGCTTCCATGTCTACTCGAGCGATTTTTCCCTTCTCTACACCTTTGCTTAAATTTTCTCGAATCTTGGCAAGACCTTTCTCGATAAAAGACCTTTCCAAGTCATAGAGCAATACCTGATAGCCCCCCAGCGCGCTAACCTGAGCAATTCCATTGCCCATGGTGCCTGCACCCAAAACAGCAATTCGATTTTTGATTTCGTGATCCATAATTCTCTTTCGATTGCAAAAAACAGCGCGGGGCGCTATATCGCCCCGCTTCAGAATTCATGGGAACTCTTTTACTGCGAGGCGGAACTCTTGTCACGATGAACCCCAAACGGG
>CAZMYG010000150.1:0-6841 GCA_964570465.1 uncultured Planctomycetales bacterium | reverse complement strand
AGCCGCGGCTGGCGACCCTCCCGCTATCGAACGCGGAAGAAAGAGGGGAGAGCTTGCTAACTTGTCTCACTTGAATGCGATGACATTTTGAAGTTGAAGAATCGAGCTACGAGCTTGTGATTTGCGGCTTGTTTCAGAATTTGTGCCGTTGCAAGACAAACATTGAATTTGGTTTACAGAGAATCGAGCTGTTTGAGGGAACGTCCCCAGGGCATTTCGTGAAAAGTTACGGACGAATGTGCAAAAGTCCCGGCCCCGAATGATTCACAAGTAATTCGCTATGATCGAGAACCGGATTTTCGTTGTTATCGAAAAGAACGACTCTACCAAGAACAACCCCTGTCACAAGTGAGTCCATTAAATAGGGCGTGTGGATGTTACTAACATCGAACTTCTCAATATCATTCCCATCGATGATGTAAAGGCGGTTGTTTGAGGCCAGGGAAGAGAATTGATTTAGACCTGCCGATTGGATTATCCCGGCAGGAATCACTGACATGGACTGGCCAAGAAAATGTACTCCCAAAAATCTTATGCCCCCTGCCCAGGACTCGACCGCAATCTTCTCCTCAGCGGCCATCAACACAGTTCCTGCCTCAGATACATTGATGCCCGTTGGAGCAGCTGGATTGAGAGGATTTCTCGCATCGATGACATAAATCATATTTGCGCCGAAGGCTCTAGTCGCAACGAAACCAAGGGTTGAGGAAACCATACTTCGTATCCCTCCCGGTACGACAACCGATCGCACGAACACGGGATAGCTTGGGTTGGCATTTAAATCAAAAATGTAAATGGTTCCCGTAGTCCACGAAGCGACGTACAAAGCATTTCCAACAACACAAACCACATCTGCGGTAGAAGCTGATATTCCGCCGACTTGGCTTGTGGGAAGCACATTGACCTGCGTCGCGATATCGTCGGTTATTTGCAGAATGCGTATGCCAGCAACTGGGTCCGCCACATAGAACACGTTTTGGAATTGCGCTAGAGAACGGACTATGTCTATCGAAACACCTGCTGGCATCAGATCAGTACTAACAAAATCAGCGGGGCTCTCGGGCCCACCTTCATTGGGATGCGACACAGCCAAATTGCCATTCGATGACACACTCCACATTCGAGGACTTCCATCTGCTGCCAAAGTAATTGCACTCGTTTTAACATTATCCCCCGAACCAGGAAGGCTATTAACCGCCAACAAATCCATGCCTTCGGCCACGTGGATGGTCTTGGTAATGGTGTCGAATTGCGTGAAAGAGCAGTTGTAAAGAGTGAGTGTGACATTAAAGGCGCCGGCAGAGGACCACGATCTGATCGTGGAAAAATGGTTCTCTGCGTTGAGATACCCTCCACCAGCACCTAAATAGCCAATTCCTAGTGGGCCAGTAGAAATCGAAGCATCAATCTTCACCCGCAAACCCAATTCCACCGGATGATCGGGATTTGGAAGAGGAATTTCTTCCCAACTCTCCTCTCCCGTTGCGAGATCGATATGGGTCAACTTCAAGAGCCGAAAATCCGCCTCAACAGAACCAGACTCGGTGCAAGACACGTTGACTGTAGCGCTCGTCATTGCCGTCGCTCCACAAGAATCGCTGACCGTGAGAGTGACCGCGAAGCTGCCGATACTGGAATACACGTGATTTACGCTGGGCCCAGAAGCAGTTTGCCCGTCTCCAAAGTTCCACGCGTAGGATTGCAGATTCCCTTCGGGGTCATTGGCATTGGAAGAAAGGGAAACCGATTCTCCCGTATGGATTTGTAAATTCCCTGAAATCGAGCCTGCGACGGGGGGAAGATTGGCCGAGCAGGGAATTGGATTCAACACAGTGATCCACACCTGATCGCCTGTTGCGAGCTGCCCGTCGCTCACAATCACGCGAAGCCGATAGATTCCAGGTATGGAAAAGGTCGCCGTGGTACTCGCTGTACTCGAATTCCCAAAGCTCACTTGTCCAAAGAGAGGAATTCCCCCAGGCACCGTCGACCACGCGTAGGAAAGAGCGCCTGGTGGATTGGGTAATCCATCGTCTTGCGCAAGAGCGCTCAAGCTTACTGAGTTACTGGGCCAATTGATCGTGCGATCTAAACCTGCGTTGACGTTGAAAGGCGCTTGATTGGAGTTGGTGATACTAACAGACATCGCTTTTGTTGCAGTTGCACCGCAATTGTCCGTCACCGTGAGAATGACGTTGAAACTTCCTGTATTCGCGTAAGAGTGAGAAGCGCTGATTCCATTTGCAGTTCCACCATCGCCAAAATTCCAGGAGTAAGAAGTAATCGAGCCATTGGGATCACTCGATCCTGCGGCAGAAAACGAAATCGACTGATTGATTGCTGCACTCGCTGGATTCGCGCTCGCTTGCGCGACGGGTGGCTGATTCCCCGCACAAGGATCAGGATTCGAAATCACAATCGTTCGCGTCATCGATCCTTGCGCGCCGCAGGAATCGGTCAAAGTTAACGTGACTGTTTTGTTTCCCGCACTCGCGTAGCTGTGTGACACCGTGACTCCATTCGCACTCTGCCCGTCCCCAAAGTTCCACGCATGCGATTGAATCGTTCCTGTACTGTCACTCGAACTCAGCCCAGAGAAATTGAGCGATTGATTCACGAGTCCTGAAGAAGGCGAAGTGATCACAGCATTGGGTGGCGTATTCCCTGCACAAGGATTGGGATTGACGATACTCACGATCACCGTATCCGCAGCAGACATCGCCCCACAGCTATCTTTCACCCAAAGACGCACGGAATAAGTTCCCGTATTCGCAAAGGCGTGAGAGACGCCAGCATTGGTTTGCCAGCCAGTGTATTGCCCATCGCCAAAGTTCCACCAATAGTGAGAGATGTTGTTTTGTACGTCTGTGGAAGCGTAGCCCGTTAAGAGGAGAGGGGTATTGGGATTGCCCGCGCGATCAGGACCGGCGTTGGCAATAGGAGCGGTATTGTTCGCACAAGGATTCGCAGGCGCTTGGGTGATGGTGACCATCGCCGTATCCGAAGCGGACATCGCGCCGCAATTGTCTTTCACCCAAAGACGCACAGAAAAAGTACCGGTACTCGCGAAGCTATGTGAAGCGAGAGGGCTCGATTGCCAACTCGCGAACGATCCGTCACCGAAGTTGAACCAGTAAGCAGTGATCGTGCCGTCGGAGTCCGTCCCCGCACCTGTAAAGTTGATCGCGACGCCTACATTCCCACTGCGATCGGGACCAGCGTTAGCGACGGGCGCTTGATTGTTCGAACAGTTTTGAGCAAGAAGAGAAGGTGAGAAAAAAGAGAGAGTGCTCGCTACAACAACACAGCAAAATCTCCGTTGCCAATTCATAAAATCATTCCCCTTTTGTCCTAAGAACCCGGAGGACTCAGCCTATATCGAGCACGGAGTCTCGGTTTCTTAACTTAAATCTGTTGTATAGATAGGATTAGGGGAACTTTGGGGACAAGGTAAATATAGAAAATCTCAAATTAAGCTCGATCACATTCACATACCGTTCCTAAATAACGACGCAATATCAAATTAGAAAAAATGAACTTTGCGCCTCTCCCCGTTTGTCGTGGCAACTTCGCCAAGGTATAAATCTTGGCTTCATGCGAGTCTTAATCTCCCTATTTCTATGTCTATCGCTCTGCGCCTGCTCGTCCTTGGCTCATCGAATTGATGATCTCGAGGCTTTGCACTCTCAGGAAGAGAACCGTCTTTCCCATCGCTTTCATGTAGAGCGTTACAGCGCGTTTGGCGCTGGGCTGCGATTTGGTCCAATTGGAAGAATGCTGGGTTCGGCGCGTTACTCTCAAAAGGCTTCGCAGGATTTAGAAGATCCGGCAGAATTTTGCGCCGAACGCGTTCATGATCTGGGTGAGCTTTCGCCTTCGAATCTAAACGAACGTGTCGAGGCCGCTGTTTGGGCGAACAGAATCCTTCATCAAGATCCTTATGTTATTTCTCGAATCCAGGCGGGCGAGAGTTTGCTTGCTTTGGGCGATCAACTCATCAGCGAAGATTCTTCTGCCAAGGCCTGGAAAAAAGATGGCCCGGAATACAAAGAAAGAGTGAAGACTTTGGCAGAGCAAATTCTTTTGCTCGAGCGCTTGTTTCAATCTGATAAAGCAACCCCCGAAGAGGAGAAAAAAATCCAAGCAGCCGTAGAAGAAATTGCTACCGTTCAATACGAACGCGCGGAAGAGGCGCTAATCCTAGCCAAATTTCTAACTCCCTTTTCTGGGAGAGCGCACACTCGCGGCGCGATTGGGATTTTGCTGGCACGCGCTATACCGCAGGCACTGATTGAAGGTCTCGAAGATCCCAATGAATTTGTTCGTGAGTCAAGCTTAACGGCTTTGTATCAATGCATGGGCAAGCGGATTTTCCCGCAGGTGTTGACAAAATTGTCCGCCGAAACAAGTCCATTGCTGCGTCGTCGACTCGCACAATATTGCGGAGATTTAACACTCGCAGAAATCCAAACACTGGGCTCGCCGAACCCGCTCGAGTTTCTCGCCAACACGGTTCGAGATTCCGAAGGTTCTGTCGCGGTCAATGCCATGTTGGCATTAAGCCGGATTTGCCAAATGGAACCCAATTACGAGCGCGAGTATTGGCGAGCGTGGTGGGAAGAACATCTATTGAAAGGAAATCGTTCATGAGTCTTTTGGTTGTCGGTTCGATTGCTTGGGATTCGATTGAAACACCATTGGGGAAGGCAGAGAAAACTCTTGGCGGCTCGGCGGTTTATTTTTCTTTGGCTGCTTCGTTGTTTACGAAAGTCCGTCTCGTGGGAGTGGTCGGTGAAGACTTTCCCAAACAAGGTTTGCAATTTGTTCAGGATCGCGGCGTGGATTTGTCTGGCTTAGAACGCGCACAAGGAGAAACCTTTCGTTGGAGCGGAAAATACGAAGGGGATATGAATGAAGCAAAGACTCTCGAAACCCATCTCAATGTCTTTGGCGATTTCAAGCCCAAGGTACCAGCAAGTTTTCGAGATTCGAAATTCGTTTTCTTAGCTAATGGCGCACCGAAGACCCAGCTTTCAGTTCTCGACCAAATCTCCGGCAAACCCTTTGTCGCCGCGGACACGATGAATCTTTGGATTGAGCACACACGACCGGAGTTGCAGTTTCTACTTTCGAAGATTGATTTATTGACCATCAATGAAGGCGAATCACGACTGCTGACAGGCGAGCGAAAGATCATTCGTGCGGGCCGTAAGATTCTCGAGCTAGGGCCGCGCTTTGTGTTCATCAAGGCAGGCGAACACGGAGCCTTCTTTTTCTCCAAGGACTTTGAATTTGC
This sequence comes from uncultured Planctomycetales bacterium, assembly GCA_964570465.1. Classification (GTDB taxonomy): domain Bacteria; phylum Planctomycetota; class UBA1135; order UBA1135; family CAZMYG01; genus CAZMYG01. Next base: position 1,545 of record CAZMYG010000150.1, on the reverse strand, counting down.
TCTACCGGCCTATCCCACAGGCGAGGTGAACGATCCCACGGGAGCGGGAGATTCTTTTGCTGGGGGAGTCATGGGCTTCTTGGCTCAGAGCGGAACTGTTAACGAGGCGAATCTGCGCAAGGCGATGGCGTATGGAACCATCGTTAGCTCCTTTGTCGTTGAACAATTCGGTGTCGAAGGCTTGAAGGAGCTAGAACGCGAGGCGATTGAGGCGCGTTTGAGGGAGTTCCAGCACTTCATTCGTTTCTAAGCCGCCGCGGCAATCCTCACCCCATAAAAAAAGTCCCCAAATCCCCAGTTTTTGGGTGACGAAACGTTTTTTTTACGTGTTAGCAGTAGAACTGCGAGACTTTCTTGGCGTGAGCCGAGCTTGGCAGTTAGAATTCCGCCCTCCAAAAAAAGGAAAGGCACGAAAGGCACAACCATGGCAATCAAGACAGAAAATACAGAGAAAAATGTCGAAAAAGCTCGCGCACTCGATGCAGCGATTTCTCAAATTGAAAAAGAGTATGGAAAAGGTTCCATCATGCGCTTGGGTAGTGACACTACCAGCGCGGTCGATGGTATTCCCACCGGTTCCATTTCGCTCGATATCGCATTAGGTGGTGGCGGAATTCCTCGGGGAAGGATTATTGAGATCTTCGGTCCAGAATCTTCCGGTAAAACAACTCTGACTTTGCATTTGATTGCCAATGTACAGAAAGCCGGAGGCAACGCCGCCTTTGTGGATGCGGAACATGCCTTGGATCCTTCTTACGCGAAGAAACTCGGCATCAATCTCGATGATTTGTTGGTTTCTCAGCCAGACACAGGGGAACAGGCTCTCGAAATCGCAGAGACCTTAGTGCGTTCGAACGCAGTGGAACTCGTTGTGATTGACTCCGTCGCTGCCTTGGTTCCCAAAGCGGAAATTGAAGGCGAGATGGGGGACTCCTTCATGGGCTTGCATGCACGATTGATGTCTCAAGCCATGCGCAAACTCACCGCGGCAATTGCGCGTTCCAGAACCTGCGTGATTTTTATCAATCAGATTCGTGAAAAAATTGGAGTGATGTTTGGCAATCCTGAGACAACCACCGGCGGACGTGCGCTGAAATTCTACGCTTCGGTGCGTATCGATATTCGCCGCATTGCTCAACTCAAAGAAGGCGAAGAAGTGATTGGTAATCACTGCAAAGCGACTGTCGTAAAAAACAAAGTAGCTCCTCCTTTCCGCAAAGGCGAGTTTGACATCCTTTTCAACGAAGGAATTTCTCGCGAAGGAGACTTGTTGGATTTTGGAGTCGAGAAAGGAATTGTTCTTAAGAGCGGAACTTGGCTCTCTTTCAAAGATCCTAGCAAAGGAGAAATTCGCCTAGGACAAGGCAAGGAAAAGGCGAGGCTCTTCCTCAAGGACAATCCAGAATTAACTGCTGTGATTGAAAAGGAAGTCCGGCGCGTCTGCGGCATCGGACAGGCAGCTCCCGTCAACAAAGCTTCGAATGAAGCCATCGCAAAGCTTCCAGCTGTGAAAATGAATCCAGGAAATACGCCGGTGAAACCGGG
>CAZMYG010000149.1:0-6865 GCA_964570465.1 uncultured Planctomycetales bacterium | reverse complement strand
CCCTGGCATGAAGATTGCCTAACTGAGCCAAAACCTAGGAATCAAGATATGCAAGTTCACCGGATGAATTTTTTGTCGCTGCTTATTGCTATGGCGCTGCTTTTTGCCTGCAGTTCTGGGGGAAATGGGACAGTCGCGGATGGTTCTGCAACAACCTTTCTTCTGAACTCAATTCACTATGGCCGGCTCGTCGATGTTTACGATCTCAACGGCAATCTGATCAAGACCGATCTCGTCATAGAGCCTTCGGTCACCAACGACGCCAATTATCAATTTTCTATCAATCCTCTCACCGATCAGAACAAGGTGACGATTCAATTCGCCGAGGGAACCTCGCAATTCGATGCAGCCTATGCGGCTCTCGATGATGCTTTGCCTGCACTTTCAATCAAAGGTCCAACTGGCTTTGGTGGCGAACCCTCAACTCCGCCTTTCCCGCAACTTCCTAGAAATGCTGCACTGAAATTGACTTTCAACAATGCGGTCAGCTCTTCGACGGTGAATGGCAATACCGTTCAACTTTTTCAAGGTCATCCCACGACAACGACTTTTCCCGCTCGCTATATTGTCGATACCGATAATCCCAAAATCCTCACCATCGATTCGACGATTTCGAGCTATGACCAAAGTGTCGAGGGTGGAACTCCCAATCTCCAAGGTTTTCCCCGCGGAATTAGCGAAGGCTTAGCCAATCTGAAGATCTCAATTCCTACGGTTTCTTCCTTTGGCGGACAATTTCCTGTTTTGCGCGATATTGCGAACAATCTGCTGACTCCTACGGCAGATGATCCAGTTGAGAACAATTCCGTAGTCCGCGTTTTTCGTTCTGCTCTTCCTGGTGATACCAGCGTTGGCGAATTTTTGCCGGATCCGGTGTTGCCGCAGTTAGTCGCCTTTGGGCGAATCAATGTTTGTGATGCCACAGAGGTTAGTGGAAAACTCCGAGTGACCTATAGTTTTAAAACTTCTTCGACGGCAAGTGATTCTCTGGACTCTGGCGAGTGTCATTTGATTCCCGGAGTGGGTGATGTGTTTGTACAAGGCGATGCGTTCGGAACGATTGAGTCCTCAAGTGATATTCAGTCGGTGACAGATGGGGATACGGGATGCTCTGGCTCTAGTGGGCCATACACCGTCGATCTCACGATGGTTAATGGAGAAATTACAGAGGGAGTTGCTCAGGCCCAACATATCTATGTGAGCTCAGCCGCTTCGGCGGACGACGAAAAGAAGCCCTGCTTTCTTGACTATTCCATTGCCCCAGAATTCATGAGTGTCGATACACTTGGCGCTCAAGTGGTGGGTTTGGATCCAAACACCGAAATCACTTTGCATTTCACCAAGCCCATGAATCCCGCGACACTCAAAGCAAACGACACCGTGCTTCTTGGAAATGCAAATCTAGACCCTGGACTTGCAGCGAATGTCGCCAGCAGTTTTGGTATGGAGACGGGGCCCAATACGGGCAGTGTGACTCGTGGCAGTTTAGTTCCGATCGAACTTTCCATTTCCGGAGATTTGAAATCAGTCACGATTCAACCAGTGAATCCTTTGCGCAATGACAATTATGGATCCGCTTGTACTGCGGGGAGTTTCGCGACGAATAACTCTCACTATCTTCATTTAGTTCTTGGTGACTCAGGTTTGACAGACTTGATTGGAAATGCCTTAACCGAATTGGATACCAGCGCAGACTTTGCAGGAAATCTGACAAGTACAAGCCCCAAACGCGCCTACAGTGCTTCAGACTTTTTTGTCTTTTTCATTCGTCCTGCCTGTCCAGGAACTGGGGAATCGAACCTAGCTTCAAGCGGACTCGCTTTGCGCTTTAACACACCAGATCTTGTCGAAGACGCCACGGCAGGCAATCAGGTGATTGGAGGACAATTTGCCAATGTCACTACCGGCCAAGTCAGTGGGCGTCCGGTTCAACGTTTCTCTCGAGTCATTAACAAAAGTCTCGACCCCAATTCGATTGTGACCATTGATCTCATGGCGGATTTTGGTGCTTTAGGTCAGGTAAATAACACGCCTGTGACACCTCTGCGTGCGCCACTTCTACCGCAAGGTTGCCGCATGCTCAGCATGTATCGATATCTCGACGTTGGTTTCACAACGGGAGACAGCAATAGTGACAGCACCATTGATGATTACAGCCAGTTCAATATTGATGTAGAAGGTTTAAATTGGGCACCAGCGAATAATACGGTTGTTGTCGATCATTTTTCACGTATCGAAATCGGTCTTTCACACTCTAAGTTTGCTCCGGATGAAGTGGCGATTCGGGATGAAACGACTCCCAATACTTATATTCTTTGCTACCCCAACTCCGGTTTGAAGGCAGACAATTTCTTGCGTTTTGTGACGAATGGAAGTTCTGATTCCGATAAATCCAATTGCTTAGAAGCAGGTCTAGATTTAGATCAAGATCGTTTTGGTCCTAAGAATGTGTACACCGGCGAATATCTCATCAATCCTCAGGATAAATTCCAAAATCCACCACCGCCGAATGCTCCGTTCACAACTTTGATGCCTTGGCCTGATTTTCAAAGAACCTTTCTCTGGCGCGATACAAGACTTGTGAACGACAGCACGGGTTTGTTGGATAATTTCAAAGGTGGAGCAGAATCAAATGGTTTCGATCCAGATATTCTTTGCTATGGTCCTCCCGGTGGTTTGAGTTTCCGAGCGGCTAGCGCCGCGTTTGTTCGCGCTTGTACGAATACGGTAGTTCCAGGCAATAGTCCCGGTTTCTTTTGTCAGGACCAAACGGCAGGAGATTGGAACGATGTCGATACTCGTGCGACCAAGATCAGTCAATTTGGTTGGCCCCCCTCTCCTCCAAGCTCGGCAACGATTCCTTCAATCGGATTGCCTTTATTGATGGAATTCAAAGTGTTCCCAGATCCTCTCGCTTCTGCGGCAAATCTCTTCCGTGGATTTCAGGCGAATTCACTGGCGACTACAAACACGACGATCGGAAATGCGAATTGGGTTCCTTTTTTCCGCGTGATTTCTGGAGGTGGTCGATTCTCAAATGGTTTGCAGACTTTTGTGAATCCCGATGACAATTCTCCGCCACGCGGTGAGGCGGTTCCTGCTTCGCTGGGACTATTCAGCCAAAAGGCAGATGACGTGGTGTATATGGGGCAGATCGATTTTGTGACCAAGACTTCGATTGCCTATACACGTTGGTTTGATACTGGAGTGGCCGATCCCGACTATACCAATCTTGTCATTGAGCCTTCTTCTGCGGATTTGGCGGCGTTAGGAACTTCCATCGAAGTGGAATATCGCGGAGCGACGGCAGATGGAGATGTGGATAATGCCGGCGGCACGGCTTTAGATCCTTATGGAAATGCTTCTGCTGTGACTCCTGCAACAGGTTGGGTGAGTGATATTGATGACATTGACGGATATCGAGCCTTCCAAATGCGGATTACTTTCAATGGAAATGCAGATGGAGCTTTGAGTCCTTGGCTCGAGAGTCTTCAAGTCGCGTGGACGGAGTAAGAGAATGAAAAGAGCGCTACTTTTTGCGTTGCTGTTTGCCTTGACCGTTTTGTCTTCCTGCGGAGGAGGCGGAACCAGCGCAACCGTTCGGGGATTCGGAAGCAATTTCACCTTGGTTTCCGTGAGCTGGGGTCGACTTGCAGAAATTCTCGATGCCAATGGAGATTCCTTAGGCAAAAAAGTGATTTCTCCCAGTCTCGAAAGCGACAGCACTCATTTCACCGTCAGCAACAATCCCATCACAGAAGTCACTGAAGTTCAGTTGATTCCTAGTTCTGGGACTGCTCTGTATCAGGAGTCGCTGAACTTGTTGGATAAAGATTCTTCAGGAAATTCCATATTGACGACTCCGACCGTGCGCGGACCTGATGACAGTATTGGTTTTGGAGTGATCCCAAGCAATGCTGCGTTGAAATTGCAATTCAATGTGCCATTGGATTTTTCTACGGTGAGTTCCAACACGGTCAAGTTTTTGGTTGGTAGTCCTCCTACTCTTCCTTTTTATGGAGTGTATTACCCAGACGCGACGGATAGCTCGGTAGTGATTTTCAAACCGACGATTTCGAATCTCGAAAATATTGCGACCGGGCTTTCGGTGAATCCGATTGGATTTCCTCGCAGCACGACAGAAGCCAATGGAAATTTGGATATTTTGTTACCGATCGTTATCGATCCACTCACTGGACAAAACGTCATCATCAAGAGTAGTGACGGACAGAGTGTTGCAGTCGTGAACAATCCGATTAACTCCAGCACCGGAGCCATCAATCGACGTTATCGTTCGGGTGGAGACACGGATTCGAACGGTGGATTTTTGCTCGACAATGATCCACCCAAGATTTTGGGTACTCAGTCCATGACGATTTCGAATGTGCTAGATCCTTCTCCAATCAATGCTTCTCGACAAAGAATCACTTTCTCGATTGATTCCACTTTTTGCCAGGATTTGGTTCCTGTTGAAGACGATGTGATTGTGCAAGGAAGTGCTTTTGGATTGGTGAAATTAGTGGTTTCGACAGGCGTGAATAATGTCGTCGATGTATTAGTGTTGTCCGGCAGTTTTTCAGAGGGTGCGGGTTTTTATAAGACTCCCTATGAAGAGTTGGTGCACGGAGATTTGAAACCGTGTTTTGTTTCAGTGACTCCGATCAATAGCGCAGCGACTCCTCCGACAGCTTGGTTGAATAATGACTCGACCTTCACCGTGGAATTCAGCGAACCTATTAATACTTCTAGTGTTCTTCCCTTTCGTACTTTTGCGATCACGAATCGTGATGTGGATTTGGATGATTCCGTGGATCCCGATGATACGGATCTGATTTTGGATCTCGATCTTGCCCCTAGTGACTTTGGCGCACTCTGGAACAGCTTTGTCGTTGGAGAGATTTTCCCCAGTGCCGACCGAAAAAGCTTTCGCTTTGAACCTTTAATGGAACTGAACGATAGCAAAACCTATGACTTGCATATTGTCTGGGGAGATCCCACAGGAAATCTAGAAGGGATTCGAGATCTCGCTGGAAACGCATTGGATATCACTGAAAATTTTCGTGTGGAGGAGATGAGCGTCGACCCTAATGAGACTGATAAAACAACCAATGTGCGTGTATTCCGCTTCAAGGCGATCGATCTCGACGAAGATGGAATTCCTGCCTTCTCTGAAACCAATGTATTAAGCGGAAACGGACAAGGTGTTTTTGCTGCCCCCAATGGTGGAATCACAAGCCGTAACGCAACTCCTTATCGACGCATCATGGATGATACGCAGACCTTTATTGGTGCAATGAATGTGACTCCAAGTGGATTGCAGACTCCTTTCGTTCCTCTGGGCGCGCGCATGATGACTTTGTATCGCTATCACGATGTGTTTGGTGGCCAAATCCCTGCAGGGGAAATTGGAGGTCGTGGTCCGAATATCAATGAGAAGGATACCTGGCATGTCGATGTGAAGGGTTTTAGCTGGTCGCCTTTTGGCGGCAATGCCTTTCCCGATCACTTCGAGCGCCTTCAGGTTTTAATGGGCCATTCGCTCTATTCTCCCATCGTTCAAGTGGACACTTTGAATACGACGGGTCCGTGGTCAACAACGGGATTTAACAATAGTGGCGAAAACACTAGCGGCGATATCACGGTTGGCAGTGGTCCACGCAGAAACTTTGTGAATCAAGCTTTTGAAACCGCGCGATACATTCGCTCGGGAGCTCAGATTGGAATGGGCCGAGAAATTGAAAGTGACGATCCTGATGCGGACGATCCCGGTTTTGATATTACGAACACCGTACTCGATGCTGCGCCGTTCATCATCAATCCCAGCAAGATGTATCGTTTAGGCCAGCACGATTACATTCCCTTTGAAGATGCCAACGGAAATGGTTTTAGTAAAACGATTACTTGGCGCGATTTGACTTTAACTCAAACGACGGGGAGTGCTCTAGGAAATCCCTTTTTGGGTGGAGGCTATGCAGATATCACTTCCGCCGATATCAATTTGGCCGGATCGATTTGCGGCAGTTTGAATCTGAATCCTATTGAAGGAATGGACTCCACCGAGTTTTGCCGTGTTCAGTTGACTCCAACTCGAACCTACAATTTCAATCCAACAAGCGGTGGTGGTTCGCCTTCTGCTTCTTTCCCTTCCATTGCTTTACCTTTGTTGATGGAGTTCCGCTGCTATCCAGGAAGTGGTGTGGGAGGAAACGGTTTGGCCACTTCCTTTATGTACAACACCAATCAGGGTGGGGATCAAAATCCGCCTCTTGCTCAAGTCACCTTGCCAGCTTCGCGTATTTTTTCTCAGGGTTATAGAGCCAATAACGGTTTTCAGCGTACCGTGAGTCCTACCAATGCCAGTGTTTGGGATACTCCACGTGGAGGATTTAGCCCTTCAGCGCAAGCGGAAACGGCTTCACATGATCCAACCATGTACTGGGGGGTGTTGGATTTACAGAATAGGACTTCGATCTTTTTCTCGCGTTGGTTTGACACAGGGGCGACGAATGCAAATGCCAGAACTTACGGTGGCGTTGTGATTGAGCCCTCCTCAGCGGATCTTCCGGAAGGCACAGATATTGTCGTTGAGTTTCGCGCGGCAACTTCCATTACTACGACCAGCAGCATTGCGACCAACGCCAATAATGTTGACCCGTATGGGAACTGTAATACTCCGAGTTCCAATGGAGTGTTTGCCTGTACGACGGCTCTTGGAGCAAGCGGATTGACGGATTGGACTAGTGACCTCACGAGTTTGGCAGTAGGCAAGCGTTATCTGCAAATGCGCGTAAAACTCATTGCCAACGCCGAGACCAATTTACGACCCACGGTGAAAGGAATCGGAATCGTTTATCAATAGGGAAAA
>CAZMYG010000148.1:0-6922 GCA_964570465.1 uncultured Planctomycetales bacterium | reverse complement strand
AAACTGAAGAGATTTTGCGGTGTGAAAGACTCCGGTAATTATTTCTCTGTGATGGGAGGAGCTCTGGATATGATCGACAGCCTCATTTTTTCGGCGCCGATCTATGTGGGGCTAAGGGCGTTGTTATAGGAAGAACATGGCTGAAGACAAAATTCCGTTACGTTCACACGAGGAAGAGAAACTAGTTTTCGGTTCTCTCGACCGCAATGCGAAACGGATTCGTGAACTCTACGATGTGAATCTCATCAGTCGTGAGGGTTTGCTGAAACTTGTTGGACAAAAAGCCGCTGTGCGTGAAGTGAAGCAAATCCTCGAGAAAATTCTCACGCGCGTGCGTCGCGGTGAAAATCTCGACTCCAGAGAAGTGGAGCGTTGGTTAGTTGCGGGTAGCAAGCAAAGCGAATTCGAAAACGGAGACGAGGACTCCGTAGATGCTCGTGTTCCTGTGCGACGTTATCGCATTGCCGGGCAAAAAGTCAGTGCGCGCAATCCAGGACAAGAACGATATCTCAAAGCAATGCGAGAGAACGCGATTTGTTTTGGAATTGGTCCTGCGGGAACTGGGAAAACTTATCTTGCAGTCACGATGGCTGTCGAGGCTTTGCGCAAAGGGGAGTATCGAAAATTAATTCTCGCGCGCCCCGCGGTCGAAGCGGGCGAACGACTTGGTTTCTTGCCTGGCGATTTACAGGAGAAGGTGAATCCTTATCTGCGTCCGCTTTACGATGCGCTTGACGATCAACTCGAGCCGGGTCAGGCAGCAAAATATATAGAGAACGGCGTGATCGAGATTGTTCCTCTTGCCTATATGCGCGGGCGCACTTTGAATCACTCCTTCATCATTTTGGATGAAGGGCAGAACACAACACCCAAGCAGATGCAGATGTTTCTGACTCGTATGGGAGAAGAATCGAAGGTCGTAATCACCGGCGATGTGACTCAAACCGATCTTCCTCCCTCAACTCGTTCTGGTTTGGTTGATGCCTGGGAGCGTTTAAACAAAGTCAAAGGCATTGCCTTCGTCGAATTTGCAAAATCCGATATTGTCCGCCACCCCCTCGTTCAGAGAATTGTCGAAGCCTACGAAAAATAAGAAGGGGACACTCGTTAGATTGTCGGATTCTCGGCACGGACGGAGTCCGTCCAGAGAATCCGACAATCTAACGAGTGTCCCCCATGTTGTTGTTTGCAACTCTCAAAAGGCGTTGAAACTCAATCCGCTTTGGGTCAAGCGTCTCGCGTTGCGTGCGCTTGCATCGCGCAAGGAGAAGATGCGTCTTTCGATTGCTTTGGTGGATGATCGAGAGATTCGCCGAGTGCATCGAGATTTTTTGAGTGACGGCTCTGCAACCGATGTAATCAGTTTTGATTTTCGCGATGTGGGGATGGAGGATTCTGAGTTCGATGCGGAGCTTGTGATTTCTGCGGAATGCGCGGTGAAAGAGGCGCGAAAACGAAAAGTCGACGCTCTTCATGAGCTCGCGCTCTATGTCGTGCATGGGATTTTGCATTTGGGTGGATATCGAGATGAGAGCGCTGCGGAAAGTAAGCGCATGAGAGCTGCGGAGCGCGCGTTGTTAGGGAAATTGGGTCTACCTCATGTTTTCTAGAAGAAGCGAATGAAAGCGAAGACTTTCTTTTTTCTTGTACTCACGAATGTGCTAGGCGGTTCTGCCTATGTCGCAACGGGCTATGCCTTGCCGCAGATGTCCGACATCAACATTCTGTTTTTTAGAACTTTGCTCGGCGCTCTGTTTTTCTTGCCTTGGCTGATTCCAGCGCTGCGTACGCTCAAGCTCTCGCGGGAAGATTGGATTCGCACGATTGCCGTGGGGCTCTTTGGTTATGGTGCGCCTCTATTGTTAGGTGTGTTGGGTCAGCGACTCTCCAGTGGAACTAATGCTTCCTTGATGATTGGAGTGGAGCCAGTTGCCATCTTGGTACTCTCCGCGCTTTTTCTGGGCGAGAAATTACACGGACTCAAAATTCTTGCAGTACTTGCTGGGCTCGTCGGAGTTTGCCTCATCGTTTTTCAGGGGAAAATTCCTTTTGTCGATTTGAAAATCGAACCGCGTGTCGAAGGCGACATTTTGCTCTTTCTCCATGGAGTTTGCTGGTCTCTGTATTCCGTGATTGGAAAACCTGTGCTTCGTCGCGTCGATCCAATGAGTTTCACGGCGCTAACGACTGCGATCGGAGCCATTCCGATGTGCATTTTGGCAATTCCAGGGCTTTTTACTGCAAGCGTGCCAGCGGTTTTTCCCTGGGAGGCGAGTATTGCTGTTTTTTACCTGGCGCTTGGAGTGAGCTTTTTTGGCACATTAACTTGGAATCTCGCTCTCGATCAGGTGCCCGCTTCCATGGTTGCCAATTTCATTTTTCTCCAACCTTTGGTGGGTGTTTTGTTTGGCGTTTTTTTTCTCCACGAACAATTCACAATCTGGAGTGGAATTGGTGGAGTTCTGGTTTTGCTGGGGGTGTACGCCGCAACCCACGAACCTAAAAATACTTAGGATATTTTATAAAAAGGATTTTGAGCAAAACTCACCATCTAGTATTTTAGTTCTCCACAAACCCAATCCCTTGGGTTTTGAAAGCAATCGACCTGGTGGAGGAACAGTGAGTTCAGAGCTAGCACAAAGAGAAGCACTAGCCAGTCACGAGCAAAGCTTGTGGGAGCAGTTTCAAGCAAACCCGTGTTTAGAACTCAGAAATCAACTCGTCGTGCAGTATCGCCATCTCGCTTTTGAAATCGCGCAAAAAATGGCGAAACGTCTTCCTCCGCAAGTCGAGCTCGACGATATCGAGATGTTTGCGATCTGCGGTTTGATTCATGCGATTGAAAATTACGATGCGAGTCGAGGAGTTCCTTTCGCGGTTTATTGTCGTCGTCGCATCGAAGGTTCCATTCTCGATGAATTGAGAAACCTCGATTGGATGCCGCGGCAGTTTCGTTCTCAAGTTTCCAAAGAAGAGTTGCCTACGATTCGCAATCTGTTTTCTCTAAGTGAAGCAAAACAGGATGAACTCATAGAAATCGAAGACACTCAAATTCGTCCTGCGATTGAGGATCTCGAAGAAGAAGAGCTTTACCTGGAGATGCGGCATCAGATGAGTGAGTTAGAACGGCAAATTGTCGAGCTTCGCTATTTTCAAGGGCTTTCGAATTTGCAAATCGGTCAGCGTTTGAGCATTTCCGAATTCCATGTTTGCAAAACTCACGCAGCTTTGGTGATCCGATTGAGACGGATATTTGCTGGACAAGGAGCCGCTTTCTGAGTCTGTTTTAGAATCCTGACTAGACGAATTCCCTATATCGCCCTAACTTGTTTGCCCTTTATGCAAAACTCATTCAACACACAACGTGGCAAACTCTATTGTCAGGGCAAGGCCGTACGCAATTTGATCGCCAAATTGCCAACCCCTTTCTATCTCTATTCTGCCGAGGAAATCACGGATCGCTATTGGCTGATCGCAAATGCTTTTGCACCAGTTAATCCTCTGATTTGCTATTCCGTTAAAGCGAACGGCAACCTTTCCATTTTGCGGCTTTTGGCGAAGCAGGGTTGCGGTTTTGACATCGTTTCGCAGGGTGAGCTCTTTCGGGCGAAAAAAGCAGGCGCTAGCTCGGAGAAAATTGTTTTTGCTGGAGTTGGGAAAACAGACGAGGAAATCGCAGCCGCTCTCAAGGCGCGAGTCTATCAATTCAATGTAGAGTCGGAATCCGAGTTGTTGAGAATCGATGAGTTGGCGCGAGAGATGCGCACGCATGCGCGAGTTGCGTTGCGAGTGAATCCAGATGTGGATCCCAAAACTCATCGCTACATCACCACTGGTAAGCGAGAGAATAAATTCGGAGTCGATTTTTCACGCGCAAAAGAAATTCTGCGACGCTCACGCAAGTTAAAGAACGCAGTGGTTGTAGGCGTTCACATGCATATCGGTTCTCAGATTGTGCAGGCGAAGCCATATCTGCAAGCTTTGGATCGTGTAGAAGCTTTGTTCGGAGAGTTTCCCGGTGGTTATCCAGAGACAATCGATCTAGGCGGTGGCTTTGGGATTTCATATCAGGGTGGCGAGGGAATCGACATCAACGCCTTAGCCAAATCTCTTTTGCCACGTTTAGAAAAGATTGGTTCAAAACTCATATTGGAGCCTGGGAGGTTTGTAGTTGCGCCAGCGGGAGCGTTGATTACGAAAGTGATTGCCACGAAACAATCGGGCAAACGAATCTTTGTGATTGTGGATGCGGGAATGAGTGAACTGATTCGTCCTTCGCTCTATGAGGCCTATCATCGAGTGATTCCGCTTGAAGCGCGGATCGGGAAAATCCTGGCGGATATTGTCGGTCCGATTTGCGAGTCAGCGGATTTCTTTGCGCAAGACCGGCAATTCTCTCCGGTGGAAGAGGGAGATTGGATTGCTGTGCTCGATGCAGGTGCCTATGGTTTTGCTATGGCGAGTCACTACAACTCCAGACCTAATGTTGGAGAGTATTGGATTCAACAAGGAAAGTTGCGTTGTATCCGTCGCCCGGAAAGTTTTGCAGATTTAGTTCGAGGAGAGTGAGAGGAGAATGAATTGAAACTCGCGAATCTCATAGCAATCGGATTCGCAGCACTTTCCTTGCAAGCTTGTCAGTTGGGTTATGTTCTCCGCCAAGGTTGGGGACAAATGAATGTGGTTTGGGAAGCCCAGCCCGTCGAAAAAGTTCTAGCTGATCCACAGCTCTCACCTTCTAAAAAAGAAAAACTTAGCTTAATTCTCGATATTGCGGATTTTGGAGAGCAGGAGTTGGGACTCTCGCGTCGGGGAAATTACACGACTTTTTTTGACACCGCTGGAAGGCCTATTTCTTACAATATTTTTGCCTGCGCAAAAACTTCCTTCTCATTACTGACTTGGCGTTTTCCTGTAGTTGGCGAAATTCCCTATCTCGGCTACTTCGATCTTGAGTCGGCAAAAAAATCAAAAGCCGAGCTCGAGCAGTCTGGCTTCGATGTTTATTTAGGAACAGTAGGCGCCTATAGCACCTTGGGTTGGTTCCAAGATCCGATTCTCTCTTCCATGCTCGAAGAAGATGAAGTCGATCTCGCACGGCTCATCCTGCATGAGATGACTCATGCAACGATTTACCGTTCTGGTGAATCTGCGTTCAACGAATCCGTCGCCAGTTTTGTAGGCAATCGTGGCGCTGAACTTTATTTGCGTCGGCGTCACGGACTTGCTCATGAATTGTTGGATCAATTGAGTCAGCGATTGAGCGAAGAAAAACGTTTGAATGAATGGGCGGGCGAGTTGGAAACGGAATTAAACGTTCTTTACGAGAGCCAAAACACAGAAGAATTCAAACTCTTGGAGAGGGAGAGAATTTTTGATAATGCCAAGCGGACTTTGGGAGAAGGAATTCTGAAAAACGAAACTCGATGCAATAACGCTTGGCTACTCGCGCTGCGTATTTACTCAATCGATATGAATCTCTTTGAGAATTCTTTTCGCCTTAACGGTGGAAATTTGCGACGAGCGATCCGCTATTTTCAAAATCTCCCGCAAGGAGTTGATGCTCTAGAATTTTTGCAGAGGAGAACGACGTTCACGCCGAAGATTTCTCAGTGAAAAGGAGGGAAGAAGTTATGGGCGAGGTTTCCCCGCAACCGGCCTTTTCCCTATCTGTCTCGATCCCGAAAACCTGGAGTGAGAACCCGCGAGTTTAAAAACCGGAGTTCCAAGTTGTGCGGTGTGCCCTTTGCCGGTCACCCATAACTTCTTTCTGAAGTACTCTCCGGCCCGTCCCTGGGCGGGCCGGAGAGATTTGCCTACCGATCCGCGACTCATCTAACCGAGGAAGTCCGATTCCTACTTCCCCTTTTCCCCAATGAGTTCGATTAAGCCCAACACGCGCATCGAACCCCTTACCGAAACTGCGGGCAAAAAAAATGCCCGCCTTCGGCCGGGTTCCAAAGGCGGGCGCAACAGAGGACAGCGCCGTGCTCGACCTTCGGTAACCTAGCCATCCCTTACAGCTTTCGCTGCAGTAGGACCCGTGGCTTTGCGTCACGCGATTACTCGCGTTTTGCCGTTTCGTTGTCGTATCGGGCAGCAAAGAATACCCTAGGATGTCGCAAAGTCAAGGAACTAGGGGCGTATAGCCCAGGTTTTTCCTGGCTTTGCGGGCGGGTTGATTTTTTTGAGGCTCTAAATGAGCCTCTTTGCAATGTTTGGGAGCGGTCAAGTAGAAGCTTGGAATTTCAAAAAAAGTAAAACTTTTTAGGCCGCTTTCTTGGGACCGCTTCAATATGTAATGAAGCTTCCTAAACATTCTACTGTTTTTGACCGATATATGCCTCAATTACACCAAAGATATAGCAACATGGGCGCCGAAGTCGTTATTCCTCAAGATCCTCCTGAAGAGCTTCTTTCTTTAGATGCCTCAGGCGCAATCGTTGCTCCCGCCAAAAGCAGTTCCAGAAACTGGTGGGATTGGAAGGCCGCGCGAGCCAGTACCGTCATTGGTTTCGGTGAAGGGGGAACACTTCAAAAGGCAAAAGAGATTTGTGAACTACTTAAAATTCCTTTTCAAGCGAGTCCAATCCAAAACGAGTTGGATGCTTCTTGCGCTGGGGATCCAGGCAAGGCCTGGTTGATTGAACTCAAAGCCGGCAAAGATCCAGCTTTTGAATTTCTAGCCAAGGTAAGAAAACAGAAAGATGGAATGGTTCGCCGTGTGATTCTTTCTTTGCCTTCGACGGATCAGCAACTTTTGAAGCGGGCTTATGCGCTCTCACCGAGCGGGATCTGGCTGCCTCCTCATAGCCCGCAATCCTTAGCGAGTCTGCTTTTATTGCCCCGCAAGCTCGGCGGTTAAGATGTACGACTCGAGACATAGGTAACACTTTATACCGGACACATAGGTAACACTTTT
>CAZMYG010000147.1:0-6957 GCA_964570465.1 uncultured Planctomycetales bacterium | reverse complement strand
CGATGAAATACTTTCCTTTGATTCTCCTGGGCGTACTGCTGAATGCTTTCGCACAAATCCTGCTTAAGCGTGGCATGAGCGAAATCGGACAAATTGCTTTTGAATGGAAAGAAATCGCTCCTGTAATTCCGCGCATCGCAACGAATCTCCCTGTTCTCATTGCCATTTCTTTTTACGGAATTTCTGTTCTTGTCTGGATGGCTGTACTGAGCAAAGTAGAAGTTTCTCTCGCTTACCCTATGCTCTCGATTGGCTATCTCGTCGTACTCGCCTACGGTTTTTTCTGGGGACAGGAACAAATAGGTTGGGAAAGAGCAATTGGAGTACTGCTAATTGGGTTCGGAGTCGTTTTTCTTTTTCGATCTGCGTAAATATTTGAAATTTCCTAAAGTTCCCTTATTCCAAAAGCCGATCTAGTCGCGTCACATCGGAATTTGGAGAGATGGGGTGAGTCTCCTGGCGGTGACTCACGAGGACAACATAGTCGTTCAACAGGGAGTTTAGAAAATGGAATTCACATCGACTTGGCGTCGCTACGCCACAATTTCACCCGTTTTGTTTCTTGGATTTGCTTTTAGTGGCTGTGGAGGTGGTGGGAGTAGTTCGCGCGCCGTCACCGGTGACTCAATCGAGCTGCCTTCCGAGATCTCAGCAGTTTCCGCCGAAGCGAGCTCGGAAGCGGCCGACAGCATTAGTGGCGGAGCGACTTTGGGTTCCAACGCTCGCTTGGGACTTGGCGCGAGCTTAGGTGAACTCAAGCGATTAATGCGCCAAGCGGAAGTCGCCGATCTTCCTGCGGATTGCGATTTCAACAATGACAATCAACGCATCTATATGGATATCAAGGTGCTCGATCTCTTCAGCATCATCTCGGATATTTTTAAAGCCGTCCGCCAGACTCACTATGAAGAGCAATTAGGAGAAGATCCCTATGTGGCCATGGTCGCTTGGGAAGATGAGGGTGAGGGTGGAGCTACAATTAAAACTCTCGAAGAGTGGACGGTCAGGGCTCAGTTGATTGACGAAACCGGTGATGGTGTTTCAGATTTAAACCGACTGACTGCTTGGATTGATGAAATCGATCAAGAATCCGGAGAACCCTCAGAAATTAAGGTTCAACTGGACATTGTCGAAGCTCCAACCGTTAACGAAGACGGCACTCTGGCCGATTTAGGTGTATGGGAAATTCGAGCAATCTTTGGTGAAAACGGAGAGCATTTTTTCGCCGATGCCTTTGTGACTGAAGATGGATTTAGCCGTCTACGCGTTGAAGAAGCCAGTCATGGCGGTGAAGACTTTGAATCTCCTCCGACACGCGGAATTATTTTCCGCAAAGCAGCGGAAGGTTATGGCAAAGCAGAAGTTCCCGACTGGGAGGACTGTTGGGATATGGACGGTTGCCCTGGTGGTCCAGAAGTCAACGAAATGCAATTTGCTTATAACGATCGATATCTTCGCATTTTGACTCCAGAAGCCGAAGATATGAATTTCGATCTTCTCGATGCCCACCAGATGGTCTATCGCTACGGAATTTACGATTCGGAAACCGGGGAAAACGTTCTACGCGATCGTAGTTTTGGCTTCCCGGTTCGAATTGACTCGGACAATCGCTTCGCCTTCTACGGCGCGTGGCAAGATCGTCACCAGCTCTGGGCAGGCGGTAATGCGATTGCAGACGGGGCTACTGTAACTCGAATGGGTTTACCTCCTGGTGAAGAGGCTCCAAGTTACACGGTGACTTCATTCCAAGGATCTTTAACCAAGATTGAATTGGTCGAAGGAAGTGTCAGTCAGATTGAAAATGTGCCTGTGGAAATTTTCCTCTTCCAAGATGTTCAGCTTCGCTTCAACACGGCCCCAAATCCCGATCGATGGGAAGAATGTACGGGGCGTGATGAATTCGGCGCGTGCACTACCTGGTCGGACTTCACAAGTAAACTCTCCTCTTTGGAGTACGGCGAAGGGGAAGGCGATCAGAAGATGATCAACATCATGATGTTCTCCATGGGACCACCGGACAATTATGTTTATCTGAGTAGCGGTCCTTCTGGAGCGGGTTTCTACGAAGCTTCCATGGGTTCAGGAGGAGAAGGTGCACCTCCTCGATGGGAAGCAAATGACCCACCGGTCAAATTGAATCCGGTGAATAATGACATGCTGAGCTGCTTCATCAATGGAAGAACTTATATTCAGTACACAGGTGATTTTGACGGACCCGATACAACGACCGGATTCGTGGAAAAATCTCTCACGAGCTTCGACTATCAAAGCTGGACTCCAGTCTTCAATGACGATGACGATCGGGAATTCATCTTCCCCATCTATCGTGAGTATTTCATCAGCAATCGTGGATCCAACATGCGAGTCACTAAGATCGCCAACGACGGAGATGCCGATGACTATCAACTCTTCATGGAATCCGCCACGGTAGCCAAGCCCTCGGATGATCTCGATAGTATCTATCCGGACGGAACCGTCTTGGTCGATGCTTGGAATCCTTCTGGATCTACCTATGAGCTGGAAAAGGATTCCACAGATGATGGTTATCTACTCTTGAAGTATGTGACTGTCGGCGAACAGGATGATTCGGACGGTGTGGAAGTTGGCGATGTCGTAGAAGACGATCTCTGGGGTTTGCGAGTCGAAGGTGACACTGGCCCACTCGCTGAAGGGGATACGATCTTTAACTACTCCTACCAGGGAGAGGAAAATGACTTCCACGGAAAGGTGACCTATCTCCTGGATTCGAACAGCGAGTATGTGTTGCTGAGCGAGCCGATTCGCTTCGAGCCCTTTAGTTTGCCCAGCACTAACGATGTCGTGAACGATATTCCTGAGAATCAGTGGTTGAGTTATTCCTGCGCCTTCGACGGACATATGTCCGGACTTCCTGACACGGCTTGGGAATTGCGAAAGGTTAACTATGAGGGCGATTTGATCCCTCAGATTCTCCAGAAGAATGTTGTGATCCCGGACGGAACGGAGTTGGTCGATGCCTCGGATCCTTCCATCACCTATTTCGTCAAGAGATTGGAAGTGGGAATTTTCCTGGGTTTTGTCACGGCCTTTCCCAATGGAACGCAGCCTTCGCTGACGCAAGCGGCCGCGATCGATCTCGATGCGGACTTTCCAGAATTTGAGGCACCCGTGATTGGTGCGGAGCCTGACGGTGATGTTCTCTACATCGAAGGGAATCCAGTCGAGTAATCTAGAATATGTAATTTCTTGTAGGGGCGGCGCATGCGCCGCCCCTACTTTTTTTGGAGCTTCAACGAATTCTTCGCGCTCTGCCCATTTCTCTTTTTGCCTCACGACTCTTGATCGCTTCCCGTTTGTCGAATTTGCGCTTTCCTTTGGCCAAAGCGATTTCCGCCTTGACTCGACCGTCTTTGAAATAAAGAGACAACGGCACAATCGTCAGCCCCTTCTCTTTCAACTTGCTGCGAAGCTTCAGGATTTCGCTCTTGTTCAAGAGCAATTTGCGTTTGCGCTTTGGCGCATGATTGAAAATCGACGCCGCTGGATACTCTGGGATATCGGCATGAATGAGATAGAGTTCGTCACGTTCATCAAGCATGGCATAGGCTTCTTCCAAACTTGCGCGTCCAGAACGTAAGGTTTTTACTTCACTGCCTTGCAGCACGATTCCTGCTTCGAACTTATCGAGTATCTCGTACTCAAATCGCGCCTTGCGATTCTGTGCGATGAATTTTTGCGCTTCCTTGCGTTCGTCCTTTTTCTTGGCCACGTCGCGTTTTTACCGCACCCAGCGACAATCTGCCACTTCTAGGTTGTTTGAATGACGAAGCTCCTTATGATTCTTCGTGTGGGGACACTCGTTATATTGTCGGATTCTCTAATGTCGCTAGGCCATATCGAGAATTCGACAATATAACGAGTGTCCCCTATCGCCGAAGTGGCGGAATTGGCAGACGCGCTAGATTCAGGGTCTAGTGTCCGCAAGGACGTGCAGGTTCAACTCCTGTCTTCGGCACCAGCGTCCACAAGAGAGAGGAAAAAACATGTTACTGACCTTTTTACTCATGATTCCCATGCAAACAGTTAGCAACACTCCAAAAGTATTTCCTTACCCCATCCAAACCCAAAAGCTCGACAACGGTCTCGCCGTCTACGCGGTGCCAACCGAGCATAAAGGTTTGGTTGCGGTCTACACAGTCGTGCGCACCGGCTCTCGCAACGAAGTCGAAGCGGGAAAAACGGGTTTTGCGCATTTCTTCGAACACATGATGTTTCGAGGGACGGATAAATATCCGGAGCAAAAATACAACGAAGTATTGAAGGGAATGGGTGCCGATTCCAATGCCTTCACCACGGATGATTGGACTTGCTATCACATTGTCGCGGCAGCTTCGCAGCTCGAAACCATTCTCGAAATCGAAAGCGATCGCTTCGCCAATTTGAAATACGCCGAGCCGGAGTTTCAGAAAGAAGCGCGTGCGGTGCTAGGCGAATACAACAAGAATGCCTCTTCGCCATTTCTGATTCTCGAAGAGACTTTGATGAATACCGCATTCACGACCCATACCTATAAACACACAACCATGGGTTTCTTGGCGGATATCCAAGACATGCCCAATCAATTTGAATATTCCAAAACCTTCTTTGATCGTTGGTATCGCCCAGAGAATTGCATGCTCGTAGTCGTGGGCGATGTGCCTGCGGTGAAAGTGTTTACTTTGGCAAAGAAATACTATGGCAATTGGAAAAAGCCCCCCGCAGCTCCCATCACCATTCCTACTGAACCCGCACAAACCGAAGAAAGGCGGGCAGAACTTTCTTGGCCGAATCGCACTCTGCCTTATCTCTTCTTTGGCTATCACGTACCGGGCTTTGATCCAACCAGCAAAGACGGGCGCGCTCTTGATGTGTTGGGACAGCTGTTGTTTTCAGAATCCGCTCCTCTATATCAGGAACTCGTTTTAGAAAAACAACTCGTCGATTTACTGCAAGGAGGCGTTGACGATCACCGCGATCCTTATTTGTTCTATGTGCTCGCCCGAGTTAAAGCAGAAGGAAATCTCGATGCTGTGCTCACAAGCGTGGAATCTGCCATTGCAGGATTTGCAAATACCCCGCCTTCAAAACAAAGACTCGATGAAGTCAAATCCCATTTGCGTTATCGATTTTTGCGCGAGCTCGATTCGCCGGATGCGATTGGCAGAACCATTGGGAATTTTCTACAACTGAGTGGAGATGTCACAAGCATAGACAAAACCTTCCAAACTTTGTCGAGCTTGACTCCCGAGGATGTGCAACGCGTGGCAAAAACTTATTTTGAAAACAAAAATCGAACGGTAGTGACTCTGAAAGGGGTGAATCAGTAATGAATACCCAAATGAAAATTGGAATGCTGAGTTCTTTGTCTCTTTTTCTTTTTGCATGTACTTCGACTCCTATGAAAACTACGAAAACCAACACCGTAGAGACGGTGCTTTTGCCGAGCGCCAATTCTCCGACTGTGACCTTCCGGTTCGCGTTCCGAACGGGAACTGCAGACGATCCTAAAGGCAAGGAAGGACGTGCTTACCTAGCAGCTTCTTTGTTAGCCGAAGGTGGAAGTGAAAGATATTCCTACAAGGAGTTGCTAGAGAAGTTTTACCCCATGGCAGCTTCCTTCGATGTGCAATGCGATAAGGAATTGACCACTTTCATTGCAGAAGTTCCTGCTGAAAAACTGGAAGGCTTCTATCCTTTGATCAAAGATATCTTGCTCACTCCGCGTTTCGATGCGAAAGAGTTTGCTCGACTCAAAGAAAATCAAATCAACTATTTGTCCAAGTCTCTTCGTGGAAATAACGACGAATCCTTAGGCAAATGGACTTTGCAAACCACTCTCTACGCCAATCATCCCTATGGCAGAGTCGATCAAGGCAATGTGCAGTCGGTAACTCAGCTCACTCTCGATGAACTCAAAAGCTATGTGCTGCGCTATTACACTCGGGAAAATTGCTTGCTTGGGATTGCCGGCGCTTTTCCACCGGGATTTGCACAACGAGTACAGCGTGATTTGATGCTGCTTCCGGAATCAGGGGAAGCCGGTTGGAAAACACCCCTCCCAGAGCCCGCAATGCCCACAGGACATCAATTTGTTTTGGTGGAAAAGGATGCGCCCGCAACGGCAGTTTCAATTGGCTTTCCTCTGAAACTCACCCGCCAGGATGAAGATTATTGGCCTATGTTGGTTGCAAATTCAGCTTTAGGCGAACACCGAACTTTCAACGGCCGTTTGATGCTTCGCATGCGAGGGCTGCGTGGTTTGAACTACGGTGATTACTCCTATATTGAAAACTTTATTCAGGAAGGTGGTTCCACTTTCGTCGCCCCTAATATTCCTCGTCGAGAGCAATTTTTCTCGATCTGGATTCGGCCTGTCCCCCACGACAAACGCCTTTTCGCGATTCGACAAGCGATTCGTGAGTTGGATCTGTTTGTCAAAAATGGCCTAACTCCGGAAGAGTTCGAGCAGACGAAGAAATTCGTTTTGAACTATTCCAAACTTTGGGTTCAGACAAATTCGCGACGACTCGGCTATGAAATGGACGGAAAAATCTATGGCACGAAGAGCCAAATTGAAGAGATTCAAGCACGAGTTTCCAAACTGACACTCGAGCAGGTCAACGCTGCCATTCGTCGTCATATTCAATCCGAGAATCTTTGGATTGCTGCAGTAACAAAAGATGCGAAAACATTCGCCGAGCAAATTCAAAGCGGAGTGGCTTCGCCAATTCAATACGATACTCAGGGCACAGCGGCAGAGATTTTGGAAGAGGATAAACAGATCGAGTCCTATCCTTGGAACATCAAAGCCCCCATCGTGATCCGGCCAGTATCGGTGATGTTTGAAACATCGGAGATCTCTCTGTGAGCCGTACCAACGGTAGGGGCGGGTAGCTGGCCCAGGCCCTGGGCGTGCCCGAGCAGACGGAGACGGTCTTC
>CAZMYG010000146.1:0-7144 GCA_964570465.1 uncultured Planctomycetales bacterium | reverse complement strand
ATCTCAAAAATAATCTAGTGGATGTGCCTTTCGGAACAGGCACAGGAGGCGCTTTTCTCAATCTCCAATACCTTTCTGCAGATGTGGATAGCGATCACAATCTCTATCACGCCACGGGCGGCTCCTTCACCACGCGAAGTAGCACCAATTACACTTTGTCGGCATGGCAAACGTTTTCTGGAGGCGACGCGAATAGTTTGACGAGCGCAGCTCAAATGATTGATCCCGCAGGATATGACTTTCAACTAGGAACAAACTCACCGGCTCAAGATGCCGGCGTTTCGGACTCCGTACTCTTCGATGATTATCAGGGAAGCGTACGGCCCACGGATGAAATCAATATTGGGGCTTTTGAATAAGCCTAATAACAACTACTCCTCTAAATAATCTCGCAGCGCACGATATTTGTGAGCGTCATCAAGAGATTGATCGAGATATTCCAGCGCTCCCCAGGAACCAAATTCATTGGGCGTTTGCACGAGCAGAAAATGCATGAAAAGTCCGCCGCTGTTGTCTTCCCAAGCTTCTAGATATTGTTGATAGATGTCGTAGATCTGCGGATCTCGATTGGCATCGATCAGTTTTTGCACAAGAACGGAATTGCTCGACTCGCTTCCACTGGGTGCCAGGCTTTGTCCGCCCTCATAACTGATCAGTTCTAGTGTAGCGCCGTTGGAGAGATTGAATTCATCAATGACTTCTTTGTCGGTTTGCATACGCAGGATGGATTGAGGTAAATATGTGTCCACAACACGCTCCAACATAGTGTCGACGCTGATGGTGTTCACCTCGCTCTGAGCGATCAAATCGGTTCCCAAAGAACCGCCGAAATAAGGAGCGCCGGCCAAATAGTCTGCCTGAACTCCCCATGGATTGACCGAAACACTGTTGATCGAAGCCTGCTGAAAGGCGAAGAGAATGTCTTCCGAAACCGTGGCATTGCCGGACTGTGTTGCTAATACCTTTTTCACACGAGAACTTTGCGAGCCGAATTCATCCTCGAAAATTTTGAAAATCTCCGCGGAGCGTTTTGCTGTGTAGTAACGTCCCGCGCGAGAGGTTTGAGCGCTGAGTCCAAGAGAGACTCCTTCGTCCTGAACCCAATCAGTTTGGTCGAATTGGCCGTTCCACAATTCATTGGAATACTCAATGTAAACGTTCCGCGACGACTCGAGATTGTCGTGGATCAAACTCGCCAGTGATTGAATGAAATCGTCGTCGACCAGATGAGGAATCGTAATCCACGGATCCGCGTCGAGCTCGTTGCAGAGCTCAATCGCATATTCGTAGGCAGGACCATAACTGCGCGCCTGGGTCGCATGCTCTTTCGTCGTTCTCTGAGACCAAGTCGAAAGCTGCGAATGATTGGTTCGCGACCAAGCCATGAATCGAATCACATCGAAACCCGCAAGCGATTCGAGAAAAGGCGGATAAAACGGCGAAGCTTCATAGCTGTCTTCATAGCCGGGAAGAATTACATGAATATCGCGCACAGGATTGGAAACGGACGATCGCGTGATTCCCAGCGCGATCCCATCGCTCGTCGGGCTGCTTACGGTAAAGGAATAGCTTCCGGTACCTCCCGATTGATTGAAACTTCCTGAAGCGTCGTCGCCGAGCGCAACCGTGCCGTCTCCTGTAAAGATCAAGGTGTATTGTCCAGCCGGATAGAGTCCTCCAGAAACGTTGACGAGATTCGTACTCACCGTGTTTGGAGAGACAATTTCCAAAGGATATCCATTGGCATCTGTCGAAACGCTGGGACTCCAGGGATCAAATGACGAACCGGTGCTCTGTTTGAAAATGTCCACAAAGGCAATTTGGGAAGCGAAACTACTGACTCGTGCGAGATTCATTCCTAAACGGGCAGGCGAAGATTCTGGATCGTCGTTATCATCTTGCGAATCAGTCGCTGAGGATGCTCCACCTCCTCCACTACAGGAGATGAGACAAAACAATAAAATCAGCCAACGAAATGACATTTTCTATATGAAATATCGTAAATTTACCCTTATTTATTGAGAAATGACCCCAGAAAATCAAACTCCAAAGCTGGCGATCAATCTCCAGGTGATTCAAAAGAGAATCAAGCTTGCTGCGGCGAAATCGAAACGACGCCCTGAAGAAGTCCGGCTAATCGCCGTGACGAAAACGGTCGGAGTCGAAATGATTCGCGAACTGGCCAACTTGGGCATTCAAGACATCGGAGAGAATCGCGTTCAAAACTTGCTCGAGAAAAAGGCGCAAATCAGCATCCCAATGCGCTGGCATTTGATTGGCAGCCTGCAAACGAACAAAGCGCGCAAAGCCTTGGAACATTGCGAAAGCATTCACTCCGTGGATTCGTTGAAGTTGCTGCAATCGCTCGATCGCATTGCCAGCGAACTCGGGAGAAAAGCGCAGATTTTTTTAGAAGTGAATTGCAGTGGCGAAAGTAGCAAGCATGGCTTCGCCCCTGAGCAGGTTTTGGAAGTGCTTCGCGAATCGAAAAAACTAGTTCATCTCGAATGCCGTGGACTCATGACTATGGCGCCGATTGTCAGGGAACTAGAGCAAACTCGTCCCGTGTTTCGCCGTTTACGCGAGATTCGCGACGAAGCAGCAAAAGAAAATTTATTCTCCGGCCCAGGCGAGCTTTCTATGGGAATGAGCCAAGATTTCGAAATCGCGATTGAAGAAGGAGCGAATTGGGTGAGAATTGGAAACGCACTCTATGCCGGAATCACAGACGGAAAATAACCAGCTCATCGGAAAAACCATCGGCGGCTATCGCATCGAAGCGATTCTCGGCCGCGGAGGGATGGGAACCGTCTATAAAGCCGTTCAGGTTTCACTCGACCGCATTGTCGCATTGAAAATCCTCGCTCCTCATCTCGTCGCCGATCGAAATTTTGTGGAGCAGTTTTTCCGCGAGGCGCGCGCGGCTGCCAATCTCAACCATCACAATGTCGTACACGTTTACGATGTAGGAAACGAAGGCGAGACCTATTTCTATTCGATGGAACTCATGGAAGGCGGCACAGTTGAAGCCAAAATCCGCCGCGAAGGGAAAATCCCTCTGAAAGAAGCCGCGGCTATGGTCCGCGATGCGGCGAGAGGTTTGGAATACGCCGAGTCCAAGAAAATTGTTCACCGAGATATCAAGCCAGAGAATTTAATGCTGGGCTCCCATGGCATTGTCAAAATCGCTGACCTGGGACTCGCCGCGGGACATCAAACCGTCGACAGCACGGGTAGAGTGTTTGGTACTCCGCATTTCATTTCTCCAGAACAGGCGCGTCGGGAAGCCGTGGATTCGCGTTCGGATATCTACTCGCTTGGAGCGAGTTTCTATCGAATGCTGACAGGCAAAACCGTTTTCTCCGGAAAAACGGTCAAAGAAATCCTGCTGAAACAACTTCAAGAAACCCCTACCTCACCGCGCGAACTAAATCCTGAAATCCCTGAAGAAATCGAAGCGATGATTCTGCAATGTTTGCAGAAAGAACCCGCCAAGCGTTTTCAATCTGCAAGAGAAATCGGCGATCTTCTAGATGCTTTCTTGAGTCGGCAGAGCAGTTCGAAACTTCGTTTGGCCCTGTTCGCCGGATTGCCTTTACTACTCGTAGCGGGAATTTTGCTATGGGCAGAGCCCTGGAAAGAATCCACTCCGCAAATCATTGAGAAAATTGTTGAGAAAGGCCCAGATCCCAGCCAACTCGCTGCCAGCGAGCAAATGAAACAGGATTTGCGAGAGAAGGATGCTTTGATTGCTTATCGCGGAATCGCTGAAGGACTTTCTCTTGCAGAACGAGAGCAAGCGTTGCTTACACTCGCAATAGATTTTGCAGACACCGCGTTTGCCAAACAACTTCAGCAAGAAGCGACGACTCTGCGTGAGAAAATCCAGAATCAAGAACGTTTAGATCAAGAAAACGCCGCGAAAATCACCACTCTCCAAACAGAATTACAAAACACAGTCGACTCATATCTAGAAAATCGACAGTTCGCCTTAGCTGCAAAGGCAGTCATGGCAAATGCAGAAGCAGGTTTAAGCGAGCTTCGCAATCGCCTCATCGAAAAAATCCAAAACGCAGAACAAATCAGCGTTCAATCTTTTCTCGACACGGCAAATCGATTCATTCAAGAAGGGAAATGGAAAGAGGCGGAAGAAGAATTCGCTCGCGCAAGAAACTCCATTTCCCCTCTCGAAGGCATTCCAGAGTCTTTGGCAAATTCGTTTCGAGCCGATTTAGAAAAATTGGAAACAGCCTCTAAGGAATTGCTCACACGACAGGCTCAGTATTTGGAAGAACAGGAAAAATCCGATCGGCTTTTGATTTATCGAAATTTGTTTGAAAACTTTTCCCTCGCCAAAGAGCTGGGTGAATTGCAATTCGCGAAAGCAAAACAATCCATTCAGAGTTTACGAACTCAGCTAGTGACTACGGGACATCAAACTCTACTCGCAAGACTAGAAAGCGATGTTTCTGAGCTTGATGCCTTACTCGACACTCTGATTGCGCAAATTCAGGCTCAAACGCTCAGCGAAAAAAATCTGAAAAATCCGGGCACCGGAAAACCCTATGCCATCGCTTCAGCAAGTCGGGAGCAAGGAATCGCTTTGCAAGAATTGCAGAGAAAAGATCGTAATCTCACCGTTCCTTGGAATCGCTTCGATTCTGCACAGCTTCTACACGAACTCTTTGCTGATCGCTGGAATCAAAACGCGGAACAAAATCTTAGTCTCGCAAAACTGATATTGTTCTGCGGACTCGCTCAAGAAACTCCAACCGTCGTGAAAACTCTACTCGCTTTGCGTTCGGATCGCGTTTCTGAAACGGTAAAAGGATTTTCCGAAGAACCCTTCTCCTTCGCGAACGAGTTTTTGAAAAAGGCCGCAACAAAAGGCTTAGATTCCGAAAAACAAAAAGCGGCGGCGGAATGGATAGGCAAAGAACAAAACGCTGCAAAACTTTTCAATCAAGCGTTAAGAGCATTTCGAACAAAGGATTTCGATTCTGCTCTCCTGATGCTCGAAAGCTTGCAAAGGGATTACTCAGACAGTTTGGTCTTTATTCTTCTCAGCGACGGGACGAGCTCCTGGGTTAACAAAGCAAAATGACAAGCCCAAATACTCTCTTTGAGGATTTGAAAAAAGCGTCCGCGGCGTTGGGAGACGCTGCTCCTCAATTTGCTTTGGTCTTAGGCACTGGATTAGGAAGTCTTGACTCTGCTTTAGAGTCGCGCAAATCCATTTCTTGCGAGGGAATCCCAGGATTTCCGAAATGCTTTGAAAAACATCATTTGCTCCTGGGCAAGCTAGGTGGCAAATCTGTGATCGTGCTCGAAGCTCCCCCCTCTCCTTCCCAAGGAATTCCTTGGATTGAATTGGGATTTCCCATTTGGTTTTTCACTCGAATGGGCGCGCGATTTCTCATCATCAGCACTGCAGGAGAATCTCTCGATCCGAAACTTCACCCGGGAAGTTTGCTATTCGCGCAAGACCATCTCAATTTCATGGGTGCGAATCCTTTGCTAGGAGTTGCCGACGAAAGAGTGGGCCCGCTTTTTCTAGATCTCAATCAGGTCTATAGCCGCGAAGCAACAAGCCACGCTTTAAAAATCGCGCGCAAACAAAAAATCCCCGCGCGCAGCGGAACGATCGCCGCTACCTTGGGTCCCGCCCTGGAAACTCCTGCAGAAAAAAAATTCTTTCGACAAGCAGGCGCGGATGCTTTGGTGCAATCTCTCGTTCCCGAAGCAATTGTCGGAGCGCATGCAGGTCTCGCGACTCTAGGGATTGTTGCCATTACCGATCAGGCCATTCCTAATGGGAAAAAACCTGTCTCGATTGAAGACATGCTCGCCGGTGCCGAGCAAGTGGCTCCCCGTCTTGAAAAGTTGATTCTCGGATTTTTAGAAAGCTGGGAGTATGGCGCAGAAGGCTAAGCTTGGATTCCTACTCTCCGGTGGCGGTCGCACTCTCGACAATCTCTTTCAGAAAATCGATGCGAAAGAAATTCCCGCAGAAATCTCGCTCGTGATTTCGAGTCATCGCGATGCTGGTGGACTGAAAAAAGCACAGTCCCGTTCTATCCCAGCTTTCCTTGTCGATTACAAAGAAGTTCCCGAACCCGAATTCTCGCAGCGGATTTCTCAATTACTTCGCGATCACCAAGTGGATTTCGTCTTGATGGGCGGATTCATTCGTCATTGGAAAATTTCCAAAGAGTTTGAAAACAAGGTGCTCAACATTCATCCGGCCCTACTTCCGAAATACGGAGGCAAGGGCATGTACGGCCATCACGTGCATGAAGCGGTTTGGAAGGCGAAGGAAAAGGAAAGCGGTTGCACAGTACATTGGGTGAATCACGATTACGATCGCGGTCCGATTGTGTTACAGCGGCGAATTGCTCTCTCCGCACAAGACACACCAGAATCGATCGCAGAGAAAGTGTTCGCGGAAGAATGTCTCGCTTATCCCGAAGCAATTCTACAGTTGCTTAAAACTCTCCCTAAAAAAGAGAAATAAGATTCTCTAGCGATTTGGCGTCAATCTCATAGACGAGACGATTTTTCCCCAGCAAGAAACAATGCCCGCCGGCATCTTTGACAATCGCAATGGCTAGTTTGGCTTTTGCATTTTCCCCTTCGGTCAAAGAGCCATTGTCAAAGTAGCGAATTTCTAACGTTGGATTTTCAAAACCATAGGGACGAATATCTTCAGAAACCACGCGTTTCGCCTTCCAATGCAAAATCAAATCGAGCTGTTCAGCAAATCGTCGATCCTCTTCTTGTTTCGCGTTTCCATTCTCGTCTAGAACAACCCAGAGATTGCCCGCGTTTCGAACCCAAGCTTTGGAAACTTTGTTCGTACCCTCACGACGAATCATTTCAATCCGTGCAGTTTCGAGCTCAGACAAATCCAGTGCGCGGCGATTTACATAGTCGAGAGGATTATTCTCCAAAAAAGAAAGCGAGGCCTTCGCAACTAAGGCAATGGATTCATCTCCGTCGCGGCGCACATAGCGATAGCCCTTCTCATTTTCATTTCCTACCCAAAATTTCTCGGGCTTTCTTCCTTCAGCCAAGATTTGTACCCAACGAGAAGGAGCTTCCAGTCCAAATGCCGCCAGACCTGATGGCCCAGCTTCGGCAAAAG
>CAZMYG010000145.1:0-7368 GCA_964570465.1 uncultured Planctomycetales bacterium | reverse complement strand
GCGCCGCCCCATTAAGTGTTGATGTTGCAAATCGGGTGTGTCAGTTGTTCATCTCGGGAGTGGGCATTCGGAAAAGTTCCTCCGCGCCGAACGCCTTCTTATAAAAATCCAAAGCCTGACTCGCATTGTGAACGATCAAATAAGGCGTAATCGAGTGATATCCATCGGGAATTGGTTTTACTGGCATAGAAATCTCCTAATTAAGAGCCTCCTTCTAATCCTTCATCGACAAATTCGCTAGCCCCTCGGCCGCAATGACTTTCTTTGCTAAGGTCTGTCTCTTAGAATTTCCAACTTCAAACCAACTTTCCAGGAGATTGAGATGAACATAATCGATTTGTGGTTGCCTATTCTTGTTTCCGGTGTCGCTGTGTTTATTGTCAGTTCCATCATTCACATGGCCTTACCAATTCATAAGGGAGATTACAAAAAACTCCAAAATGAAGAAAAAGTCATGGAAGCGATGCGTAGCCTTGGTGTAACGCCGGGACATTTCTTTTTTCCTTGTGCAGGCTCTATGAAAGAAATGGGAACTCCTGAAATGCAGGAAAAAATGAAACGCGGCCCCGTAGGATTCATGACCGTTCTGCCCAATGGCAACTGTAATATTGGCAAAAGTTTGATTCAGTGGTTCTTACTCTCGCTCGTCATTGGAGTCTTCACCGCCTATGTTTGCGCCCTAACCTTGCAAAAAGGTGCAGAATTCGGTTTGGTTCTTCGAATCGCGAGCACGCTAGCAATATTGGGCTACGCTTTTTCTTCCATTCAGGATTCCATCTGGAAAGGATTAAGTTGGAGCATCTCGTTGAAGTTCTTTATCGATGGAGTGGTTTACGGGTTAACAACTGGTGCTTGCTTCGCTTGGTTGTGGCCAGCGGTTTAGAACTCTAAAACGAGATAGGCAAGTCCATAGCCTACTGCAATCGCTAGGGCGAAGAGAAATCCTGAGATCAGAGTCGTGCTTTTTCTCTTTTCCTCTTCGCCAATCACTTTTGCTGCGAGCGGAAGAATCGTTAGAAACATCAATACTTCGCCGAGCGGGATAAATAACGCACAGTCCTGTCCCAACATGGCTTTGGCTGGCCCATAGCGCCACCAACCTGCGCGAGCCGCTAGAAACTCGTAAAAACCAACCATGACTCCCGCAGAAATTCCCACAATCAGAGAAGACAAAGCTGCAGAAAGAGAAATCGAAAATCGTTGACGGAAAGCTCGGAACAATCGCAAGGAGGGATAACCAAGTTCCACAATCACACAAGCCCAGGCTAGCGGCATCCAAACAGGCGAGGCGAGTAAAACCACATCATTACCTAGATAAATCAATTGCCCTTGCTCGAGATGCACCAAAACCCAATCCACGAGCAATTCAAAAATCCCTGCGACCATTCCAAGTTGAAACAGTCGCTCGATACTCTCACCACCTTTTCCTGCAATAAGATCGCCGGCAGAAAAATAAAGTCCGCCGCGCAAAAGCAGGCTGGCATAAGCCCAAAATGTTCCGGCATCAGAAACACTCACGGGAAAAAGAAAAGCTGCAATCAAGGTGAAGCTTAAGCCAATGACGCTTCCCAAAACCCAAATGAGATCTGATTTTGCCCCTAGTTCTGATAGCCGACTCTGAAATCGAGCATTTTCGAATACGCCCATTGCGGGATTGTAGAGAGAGAGATTTCTTTTTTCATGAGCTAGTTCGGAAGAACAGGGATTTTCACTGTTGGATCCAAACGCTTTGGAATACGCGTGAAAAAGAAAACCACTTTTTCAAGCCTTCTCCAGAAATTTGCTTTCTCAAGCACGGGATTCAAAAAAGCTGTGATCACGCAATAGTGAGAATCTTTTGTCCCGCGATGATGTTTTGCATGATGCGCAGTGGATTGAACGATTTTGGCGCGTTGCATCCAAGCAATGAACTTGCCGTTTTCTCGAGGGCTTCGATGCGCCCATTTGTGGATTTCATTGGAGTTTACACCGAGAAAAACAATGAGCCCCAATTGCCAGCTTAAACATCCAAGCAAAGCGGCAACACCGAGTATCAATGCTCCTAGAATCAAAAGCACATCCGCGCTTTGCAACCAAGAGTTTTTGATAAAGGCGCGAGGTTCACGGTGGTGTAAATCATTCGCTTCTGTCACCCATTTGCCTGTGATTTTCCATCGGGCGCTCCCATAGGAGTCTTCTAGCCAATGAAACAATCCTGAAACAAAGTCCGCTAACAACACGCAGCCAATTGCCCAAAGCACAACTTCCAAAACCAAAGCTATGACATTCATCGAAATTCCCTTTCACTGAGAGCCTTGCTCAGCTCCGTAGTGCTAGAGAATTCGTGAAGAGAGGGGTTTTATGAAACCAATTGTTTTTATATGATTAATAAGTATTACTTATGAATCAAAATCCGATCGGAATGAATCGACTCGAAGGCTTCTACTGGGTCGCGCGAACCGAAGGCTATACGAGGGCCGCCAAAGCATTTCCTTATCCCGTTTCAGAGCCTGCGGTTCACCAGCAAGTTCGAAAACTTGAAATGGAACTTGGCACGAAACTCTTTGAACGCGTGGCAAAGGACCGAGTGTCGCTCACGCCTGCGGGGAAGACGTTATTCGCTTTCGCCTCTCCTTTTTTCGATCGGCTTCCAGAAATCGTTCGCTCGATCCGAGAAGGACATCACGGCGGCGTGCTGAGAATTCACGCAGAACCACTTCTTGTCAGACAAATGCTCCCTGCCTGGGTACACAGGATTCACCGACAGCGTCCGGATTTCCGTGTGGAGCTTCGAGAAATCAACTCCGCAAATCCTGGAGCACTCAAGAGCGGAGAAACGGATCTGCTCGTTGGATATCTCCCCGAAATTCCAGAAGGAATCGACACCCGAAGAATCGGAACACTCCGAGCATTTTGGGTTTTTCCGGCGAGTCGGTCGAAAAACACCCAAGAACAATTTCAAATCTCTAAACTTGCTCAACAAACCTTCATCGCTTACTCGAGCGATCTTCTAGCGCACAACTTGCAACTTCGAGCCCTCTCAATCCACGGAATCACACCCAATCGTGTGATTACCGCAGGCTCTGCCGACGCAATTTTGGGATTTGTGGAATCTGGACTTGGTTATTCACTCATCCCTTCGCTCTCGAAAAAGGGACCGAGAATTCCTGCCGTAGTAGTTCGCCCTCTGAAATCCGCGGAAGCAAATTTTCCCGTGTTTGCCGCATGGCGAAAACGGGAGACTCTCCCACCCACTTTACTTACCGCTCTCGCGACTGCACCGAATTTGATTAAGCAATGACTAAGTATGCTATTCAATCATGCCTACGCCTTGGCGTTCCGTCCAACCTCGTCCTTGTTCGTGACGGATTTTCAACCAGAGATCGCTTTGCTCTTCAACCCTTACACTTTCACCCGCTTTAAGCGTCAGTACAGCAGGAAGATCGGTGCGAGGTTCAGAACGCAAAGAGACTTCTCTCGATAACACGATTCCCGAGTGCGATTGTCGAAAACATTGAGTCACGACTAGGTAAGCGGCGCCCGCCAATGCAAATATAAGGAGCAATACAAAAAGGAATCGCAACGAGGGACGAGAGAAAAACACAATTCCAAGTAGAGAAACCGTTTGCAGACCAAAAACAATCCAGAGCAATTCGGAAGGGGTAAAGGAATCAGGCAAGGCCATCCAGGTTTGCGCGAAGGATTCTGAATTTCCCACCTGGATTCCTAATTTGCTCTCACTCAAACTCAAATTAAATCGAAGTTCGGGATCACGAGGTAAACGCAGCTGCGCGCGTCGATAGTAGAGGAGAGCTTCTGGATAACGCCCCAAGCGATAGGCACAGTTGCCCATGTTGTAAAGAACGACTCCTGGATCAACATCCGTCTTCGCCAATTCGGTCTGAAACTGTGCGAGCGCTTCTTCGTACTTTCCGGCACGATAATTTTGCTCCGCGTCGGCAATAGAAAGTGCGAGCCAAAATAACAGAGCGATCACGGGCGGCGCTCCTTTTGAAAATGCGTTTCCAGCTCCTCCACTAAAGCGAGAAACGATTGTAAATCGCTCGCAGAACCCTTCGCACCGTAGCGCGTGGCTAGCGAATTTTCCAAGACCTGAGTCGTTCGTAACGCAAGCTCAGAAGGAATTCCCGCCACTTCCAAACGAGAACGAAGATCCGGAGAGATCACCGCGGCTTTGGCCACGCGCAACTTTGCGGCAAGATACTCGGCAAACAATTCGGCCAAATCCATTCCAGTTTGCTGCGCTGCTTTGCAAAACTCACTTGCTGCTGCACGCGCCCGCAATCCTTGAGGGTCGCGTCTTTCTCTCTCGCGTGCGCGAACCCAAAAAGAAAGTCCGAGCGCCAAGACCCAAGGGGAAAAAAGAACCATCACAACCAACGTTGGAGACAACTGAATTGCTGTATTTGTTCCTGTTCCAACACTGACAGACTTCATGTCAAAAATATCACTCACTCCCGGAATCGCGCGCCGGCTCGCTTCGTCGGCGAGCGGCTGGAGTTTCTCTCCTTCAGGCAAAGCGCGCACTTTGATCGGAATCGGCTGCGTGTGAACCGTGCGGTATCCCGGAGGGGAATTCGTATCGAAGAAGGAAAACGCAATCGAGGGAAGCGCGGTTAAATCCTCACGCAGTGGAGCCAGGTCGTAAACGACATTGCGGAAGCCCTTGCCCTTCTCTTCAATTTTTCCATACACGTGAAAACCGTCCAGCTCTTCCAAACGCGGCGGATCAAAAAAACCAAAATTCCCTTCGCCTTCGATTCGAAGAGAAAACTTCAAACTTTCACCGACCTTGAGCTCTCGGGGATTTACTTGTGCCTGCACGTTAAATCTCCCCACAGCGCCTGTAAATCCGCCGGGACGCCCTTCTTCAGGCAACGGCAGAATTTTCAAACTCAATCTCTTCCCGTAAACAAAAGCATCACGCCGATCGGCCGCTACACGTCCGGCGAAAAAATCCTCTTCAAAACGCGAAGCAAAAGCAAAACGCAGTAAGGGTTCAGGAAAAACCAGCTCGCCAGAATTCACCGGCAACAAACTCCGCTCGACTTCCAGTACGAGGAACGAATTTCCGTCTCTTTCTTCATCAGAAAGCTGGGTCGCTTGCTCGACCATTTCGTTAAATGCAAAACTGAGTTGTTTTTTTCCACGTTGTGAAGAGTTTGAACTTTCCTCTTCTAACAAAACTGTTCCCGGAAGATCGTTAATCCACGGCAGGCGCAACTGTGTTGGAATTTCCAAACGTGTATTGAACAACTGCACCATGCTGTTCTGCACAAATCGTGCATCGAAACCAAAGCGCCAACGCACGCGAATGGGCTCGCCGACAAAATAACTCTCGCGGGGAACGAGAACTTCTAAAAAGGCGAATTTCTCCCCGACCAAATCGCGCACGACTTCCAGTTGCAACGGCTTCGTAGAAAGCGTTTCCTTACCCGCGATGACAGTCAGTGGTGGAATTTCAAATTTCCCCTCGCGCTGAGCGGTAATGCGGATAGACCAAGAAGTACTCGAGAAGGAACTCACCTTGCCATTGACAATCGATTGAAAACTGGACTGAGAAGGCCGACCCGCACTGAATTCAAGTCCTTCGACCTTGGGAAGAGTTCCCAGGCTGAAATTCGATCCGGCTCCACTGAGAGACAAGGTAATCACCGATTGAGAACCCAGAGACACGACTTCCGGCTCAGGACCTCGAACGGAGAGTTTCTCCTGTGCTTGAACAAAGAGACTGAAGCAGGAAAGGAATAAAGCGATCATCACCAGTCTTTTTCCACTTTTGCTTTTCTCGTTCGATGAAGAGTTTTGCGCAGCTGTTGCTTTTCCTTTTCCTTCTCGTCGAGCTTTTCAAATAGTTGCTTCATTTCTTCAGGAGAAACTTCTATGGCTTGGGGCTGAGCTTGTGCTTGCTGTGACTTCTCAGAATCTTCTTTCTGCTCCGGTGTCTGTTCTGATTTTGGCTCTTGTTCTTTGGGAGCTTGATCTTCTTTTTTTTCCTGAGAATCCTCTTTTTTAGAATTTTCGTCAGGCTTCTTTTCTTCGTCCTTACTCTCCTCGTCTTTTTTCTGATCCTTCTTCTCTTCGTTCTTTTTCTTCTCTGCTTCTTCTTTTTGTTTTTTCAACTCTTCCAGTTTTTTCACAACGCGCTCGACATTGCGGCGAGCCTCTGGCCAATCGGGCCGACTCATCGCCGCCAACTCCCAAAACTGTTTGGCTGCTTGTGCTTGCGATATTGCTGCGTCGAAAGAAGTCGGTTCGGCACCAGGCTGGCTGGCTTTTTCCTGCGCCTTCAGACAGCGCTCAAAGGCAACATTGCCATAGAGAAAATCCCGAAGTGCGGAAAACTCATTCCCCCCACGCGCCGCAGCCTTCTCCACCGTCGACTCCACTTGCTCGATCTCTCCTGCGCGAAGAGCGCTCATCGCTTTGTTATAGAGCAATTCCGGACTTGCATCTTCCCCTGCTGCAGCTTCCGCTTGCACGAAGGCCTCGAGTGCTTCCTGAAAACGTCCCTCGCGATACGCATCCATTCCTTTGAGGAAGGGATGCTCTTCTCCCGCCCATAGGGAAAAACTCAAAATTGAGATTAGCAAGGATTTCATTTTCGTTTTCGATCCGTCAGGGAAAACTCCAGTATCCAAAGCGCAAACGCAAGCAGCAAGGGCCACTGAAAGCGATTTTTGTGTTCTTGTCGTTGCTCCGACTCAAAGGATTTGCGAGACATGGGAACGATTCGCTTTTCATAAAGCTCAATCAAAGGTAACGGCATTGTCCCCGCATCAACAAACTCTCCCATACTTTCCTGCGCGATACGTCGCAGCGCCGCCGCATCCATCACCGAGACGATTTCTTTTCCTTCGCGATCTCGCAAAAAACTCTCGCTGCCGTCATCGCTGGCGAGGGCGATTTTACTGCCCTGTGCCGAACCAAAACCTACGCAATGCACGGTGATGTTTTTCTGTTTGCAGAGTTCCGCCACTCGTAGTCCACGCTGCCCTAGATCCTCCCCGTCACTGATCAAGAGCACGGCTTCGTGATTTCCACTAGCACCCTCGAGCGCCTTGAGCGCCAACTCTAATGCCGCACCAAGATCGCTACCTCCGCGCGACACACTTGTGGGATCGGCAAGTTCCACAAGCTGCGAAAAAGAATCCATGTCTTGGGTTAGAGGAACGAGCAAACGGGCTTCACCGGCAAATGCCACCAAACCCAGTCGATCGCCACGCAAACGTTCCGCAAGCGCGCGAATCTCGCGTTTCGCTCGCGCCAGTCGATTCGGCGGGAGATCCCGCGCGAGCATCGACTGAGAAACGTCCAAGCAAACGATGAGATCTACGCCGCGCTGTTCCACTTGACGCATCTCCTCCC
>CAZMYG010000144.1:0-7443 GCA_964570465.1 uncultured Planctomycetales bacterium | reverse complement strand
CACTTAGGTTCTCGCATTCATCGGGGATTCCATTGCTGTTGCAGTTGTTGCTTGTCCCACTTAAAAGATCGCAATTGTCGGCGACCCCATTTCCGTTGCAGTCCAGTTCACACTCGTCAGGGATTGCGTTTTCGTTGCAATCTTGGCTAGACCCGATCGCAATATCGCAATCGTCAGAAATACTATTTTGATTGCAATCTAATTCAGCTTCGCAATCATCCAAGATTGAATTTCCGTTACAGTCATGGCTCGTTCCGCTGAAGAGATCAAGATAATCTAAAATTCCATTTTGGTTGCAGTCTACATTGATTTCGCATTCGTCTGGAACGCTGTTCGCATTCAGATCTGTGCTGATTCCAAACAAAAGGTCTATTGAGTCCGCAATCGAATTGTGATTGCAATCGAGTTGAGTAACAAAAACTCGTATCTGATCTCCAGCTGGGACAGGGTCCGGAGAAGAATCTGTCACGGACAAGGTGTAAGTAATTCCCTGAGGAACAAAAGTTCCCGAAACAAAAGTTGGCTCACAGCCATCGCCTAAGCCTACGGTTGGACTCCAGCTACAAGAATAAGGAGGCGTTCCTCCAGTAATGACAGGGTGAAAAACTGTGTAAGATCCGAAAGGAATCACAGCGTCTGGTCCAAGATTGACGTGGAGATTAGAAAACGTCACCTCGACAGTGAGCAGGGCGTTATTTCCTGTTCCAGTGACCGAGAGGGTTTTGACTCGAATTCTGCTAAGAGCATCGACAAAGCTCATTCCAGCACGCAGAGTGCAATCAACAATATCCAAGTCTGGACGCTCGGGATCCAAATTTGAGTTGGGAGTCATGTCGAGCAATCCGGTTTCCCCATAAGGCGTAGCAAGACTGATCGGTACCGGAAAACGATAGGCAATCAATCCATCAAATCCATCACTGGCAAAGTTGCTTCCATATTTTGCTGCAGCAATTTGATCGAAACCAATCAACTGTCGAAACTCGACAAAAAGGTCTCGTCCTTGATAATGCGGAATTTTCAGTGCCTTGATGCCGCCAGAAGTTTCGAGGGGAGTTAGGGTGAATACGCCATTTTGTGTAACGGTCGTGATTTGTTCTTCTGTTAGCCAGCCAAGTGAGTATTTGAAATGAGAGTTGTAGTGTCCGGCTCCTCCATTGCCCATACAGTCGTATGGATCGCCATACTCTTGAAGCGTGCATTGGTTTTCTGTCTGCCAAATCGTATTGCCACAATTCCAGGCGTTTGCGTGTTTGATTCCAAGGCAGTGACCCAATTCATGCACGACGACATTGAACGAGAGGCCGGCGGTCCACATCTGATTGTTACTCGCGAGACCAGCACTGCCAGAAATAGCGCTAGGAAGTGCTAGGGCATATAAAACGAAGTTATAGTTGGCCAGGTTAAAGCCTGCATTCGTAGCGGCAGCGCGAGCTTGAGTAGCGACAGCAGATTGGAAGTTAAAATCCGATAGTGGTGCAATAGGAATATTCAGCGTGAAATAACCCGCCACATCCCCTGTGAGCTGCATTTGTCCATAAGAAGCTTCGGTGAACCAATCTTTGACAGTGAGATGAGAAGGATCATCAAAAAGAAGTTGCTGCGCATCGGCCGTGTTTTCAATGCTGATGTAATTTTGCCCTGCAAGATTTCCCTCAACGCGATCCGTAGGATCTTCTGCAAAGTTCACGAGAATGGTGAGCAGTTTCTTTTGGCCAATGGCGGGAGTCATCCCAGCGACACCACCGATGTCAGATTGACTCGTACCGCAGAAGGATTCGGATTGGAGCACTGCGGCAAAGCCAGTGTTCAGAGCAGGTCCAAGAATCGTGAAGAGACCAGCCAGCAAAAACC
The DNA here is from genome assembly GCA_964570465.1 of uncultured Planctomycetales bacterium. Taxonomy (GTDB): domain Bacteria; phylum Planctomycetota; class UBA1135; order UBA1135; family CAZMYG01; genus CAZMYG01. The sequence goes on along the minus strand of CAZMYG010000144.1, from coordinate 5,592 downwards.
GCCGTGCAATTAGTTTTCCCATGTCAATGATGAGAGCAATCCATGGGCCAATTGAGTCGCATTTGCTTTTAAAAGCGTATTCGCAAGCTGTTTTTAAATATTGACTTATGATGTTGCAATTCGAGTTCGACTTTGTTTCTAACTGATAATTTATTTGAACAATCGTTTGTTTAGAAAACTGCACTTTGATTGAAGTCTTTGTTCAAAAAAACGAACAGCAAATTTGCCATGCCTCTCTCCGGTTTTTTGCTTATTCTGCTTTTATGACAGTCGAGGAACATAAAGCGCGTTCTGCAAAACAACTAGTTTTTGCTGTGTTGACCGTAAGCGATAGCCGCACGGAAGCGACAGACAGCGGAGGAAAGCTGGCGCGGGAATTGATCGAGGCGAAGGGACACGCTGTTCTCGTTTCAAAAATTGTGAAAGACGAAGTCGATGCGATTCAGGCGACTCTGCGAGAGTTTTTGAACAGCTCAACGATCGACGCGATTGTTCTGACCGGCGGAACAGGAATTAGCCCAAGAGATCGCACGTACGAAGCGGTTTCCGCTTTGCTTGAAATCAAACTCGATGGTTTTGGAGAGTTATTTCGTCACTTGAGCTATGGAGAAATTGGCACGGCAACGATTCTTTCGCGTGCCATTGGAGGCGTCGCGCAAGGCAAAGCAATATTCGCATTGCCAGGTTCTCCTAAAGCCGTGCGCCTAGGCCTAGAGAAAATCATTCTGCCTGAAATCGGCCACATCCTCGCCGAGTTGCGTCGCGCACAGTAGAATTTGCCGTTTATGCCTGAAGAAAATCCACCGACAACAGACACATCGCCTCAAATGCTTGTGCTACAGGGGAACTCGATTTCCCCCGGCCTGGCGCTCGCGCCGATTCACCGCAAGGAATTCGATTTGGGGAAACTTCCCTCACGCCGCGTTCCCAACGAACGTATTGAAGAAGAACTCAATCGCTTTCGTTCCGCGCTCGAGCTCTCCCGCAAAGAATTGCAGGCAGTGAAGGAAAGAATGAAAGGGGATCTCGACGAAGGCGAAGCACGAATTTTCGACACGCATTTGTCCTATCTCAAAGATCCGATTTTTATCGCCGACGTAGAGAACTTGATTCTTAACCAGCAAATGAATCTCGAAGCGGCTGTCGCCAAAGTGATTGCCGATTTCGATCGCATTTTCAAACTGGTTGAAAGTGAATATCTGCGCGAACGCGCTGTGGATTTACGCGATGTGGCGATTCGCGTGCTGCGCAATCTAGCTCCCGTGAACGCGCCTGCGCCTAGCATCGCACCTTCACGCTATGTACTCGTCGCCAAACAACTCTCGATCACCGATCTCTTTCAATTGTCGAACGCAAAAATCGAAGCCGTGATCACCGAAGAAGGTGGAATGACTTCTCACGCGGCGATTCTCGCTCGCTCGATGCAAATTCCTACAGTCGCTGGAATCAAAAATCTTCTGGCTCAAGCGAAAGAGGGCGATATCGCTTTGGTGGATGGCAATGAAGGCATTGTTCGTTTGCATCCCGATGAAAAAACTCGCGCGGAATATGGACTCTCTCTCGATGCGCATAACGCAGAACATGTCGAAGTCGATTCCGATTGGATTGAAAAACCGGCGCGTACCCGAGACGGCTCTGCGATTGGACTGTTTGCTTCTTGCAGCAATGCAATTGAAGTGGAGCAGGCGAAGAATTTCCGTTTGGAAGGAGTTGGACTCTATCGAACCGAATATTCCTTCATGATGGAAAGAGGTATCCCCAGTGAAGAAACGCTTTCCCGCCATTACAAAAAAGTGATCGACGCCATGCCGGACTCTCCAGTGATTTTTCGCCTTCTGGATCTAGATAGTTCTATTCGTTGGAGTGGCGCTCCGGTATCCACCGAAATCAATCCAGCTTTGGGCGTGAAATCTCTTCGCCGACTTTGGAAAGAGCCCGAGTTGCTTCGCAGCCAATGCCGCGCTCTTTTACAGGCGAGCGCGGGGAAAACTTTGCGACTGCTCATTCCTTTCGTTTCTGGTTTGGACGATCTAAGAAAAACGAAGGAATTGCTTTTTGAAGAGAAGCTTCAGCTGCGCAAAAACGGAATGGAAGTGCCAGAGAAATTTTCGATTGGTGTTTCGATTGAATTGCCTGCCGCAGCGTTGTTGATCCGAGATTTCACTCGGGAAATCGATTTCGCCGTAGTCTCGCTCGACAATCTTGTGCAATACACCTTAGGTGCGGATCGCGGGAACGAAGGACTGCGCGATATTTTCACTCATATGCATCCGGGCGTTTTGCGTTTGCTGCGAAAACTTTTCGAAGTCGCCGAAGGTGGAGATATCGAAATTTTCTTGGCGGGGGAGACGGCCATGCAGGCAGAGTATTTGCCTTTCTTGTTAGGAATTGGAGCTCGACGTTTTTCGATTTCTCCGATTGCCTCTGCGACTTTCAAAGAGTCCCTCGCCGAGCAGGATTTGCGGGAATGTCGCAAACTCGCCGCCGAGGGTATTCGCGCTAGCACAGTGCATGAGATGGAAATGCTCTATCAGCGTTTCTCACGTTCCAGTTCCTATTAAAACACTTTGAAGAAACCAACAACTCTTTGTCGGCATTTTGGTCTTTGTGGCGGTTGCTTGTCCTTAGATCGAGACTATCTCTTCCAGCTTGAAGAGAAGCGTTTGGCTTTAGAGCAGCGATTGCAAAAATTGCCTCCGCTAGCGCAGTGGAAAGTTGCCCCAGTCATTGCCGATCCCAATCCTTATTTCTATCGCAACAAGGCGATTTACCCATTCGCTCGCGTTCGCTCGAAGACGATGGCGGGGTTTTATCAGCGCGGCAGTCATTTTGTGGTCGATGTGCAGGAATGTCAGATCCAGGAACCTTGCTTGACTGAATTAGCGAATCGCGTTCGTCAAATTGTCACTCGCGAGAAGATTTCGATTTATGAGGAAAGTTCTCAGCATGGATTTTTGCGAGCGATGTTTTTGCGAGTCGCTCCTGGAACCGGAGAACTGATGTTGGCTTTGATTACTCGCTCTGGGCTTTTCCCAGAATCCAAAACTTTGGTTTCACAGATTGAAAATGTCGCGAAGAACTTAAAGACACGCGATGGGAAAACGGTCCGCTTGGTTTCCATCATGCGCAACATTCGCTACGAGCCAAACAACGTGATTTTGGGCAAACGCAGTCTGCCTTTATTGGGTCGCGATCATTTGTTCGATTGTTTAGATCAGCTCAGACTCAAGCTTTCCTTAACTTCTTTCTATCAGGTGAATTCTTCACAAACTCGCGCGGCTTATCAGCTCATGAAAGAGTTGGCGGGGGAGTCGGCAAAAGGACGAGTGGTAGATGCCTATGCAGGAATTGGCTCCATCGCTTTATTTCTTGCGCAGGACGCAAAAGAAGTCATCGCCATCGAAGAGGTGAAGCGTGCGGTTGAAGATGCGCAGTTCAATGCTCGCGAGAACGGCTTCGAGAATTTGAAATTCCTTGCCGGAACTGTGGAAGAAATGTTGCCGACGATTTCAGGCGAAATCGATTTGCTGATTCTTGATCCACCTCGTTCTGGTTGTGCCGATTCGGTTTTGAAAACGATTGCCGGACAGAAGCCAAAGCGAATTCTTTATCTCTCTTGTGCAGTGGAAAGTCTTGCTCGAGATTTGGAATCGTTACTAGCGAACGGTTTTGCAGTGAAAGAGATTCGCCCGATTGATTTTTTCCCGCACACTCCACATCTAGAGATTCTCGTTTGCTTAGATCGAATCGATTAGCGTTTACTTCTTCCAGTCCCAAGCATTCATGCCTCGGTCTTCGCCGGTGATTGCAACCAAGGCTTGATGAGCAGCTTCGCGTACTCGTGGAGAAGAAGATTCGAGACTGGCGATCAAGGCATCTTTCGCGCGATCGTCTTTGAGTTTCCCTAATGCATGGGCGGCAGCAGTGGAAATGAGCGGCTTCGAATCTCCAAGCAAGGCGAGCAAGGAATCGAAAGATTCGAGATCACGCAGTTCACCAATGCCTGCGGCGGCCTGTGCTCTAACTCCAGCTTCGGGATCGCGTAAGGCATTGCGCAAAGCATTTCGCATCTCATCTGTGCGCAGTCCCGCCTGAATCAGTTTTTTCAAAGTGAAGGCTGCATTGTTGCGCACTTCCGCTTGGGGGTGATGTTCCAACGCTTCGATCAGTGGTTGAGTCGGCGTTTCCTGCGAAGCGAGCACACCAAGAGAAATCAGCGCGTTGCAGGCAATTTGAGGGTCCGGGTCGTTGAGAGAGCGCAGGAGATAGGGCAGAGCTCGTGCATCTTTGCTAAATCCCAGCGCTGCAGTCGAGATCAATCGATTTCGATAGGGGCCAGAATCCATCTCTCGAGTGAACTCATCAAATCTTTCCGCAACAGTGAGTTGAATCGCGCGCTCGGCGGCAGAGATTTGTTTTGCATATTGCTCCGTTGGATCAGCCAGAACGGAATGATTCCAGGTTAAAAGAAATTGGTCGATGTCATTCAAGGTTCGGCTAATCGGAGGCGGAGTAGGAGGCGCGATGCCTTTCTTATCCGCTTCCGGTGTCGACGCGCAAGCGCAGCAGAGTAGTAGCAGTCCTGTCGGGACGCTTCTTAAACGCTGAACGATTGTCCGCATCCGCATGTATGTGAGGCGTTGGGATTCTGGAAAACGAAACCCTTTCCCTGTAGCGATTCTTGCCAGTCGATGACCATGCCGTTGAGTACGTCGTAGCTCTTGGGATCGCAGAAAATCTTGACCCCATGAAGTAGTTCGACTTGATCCCCTTCCGCTGGCGCCATCTCGAGGCTCATCGTATAGGTGAAACCCGAACATCCGCCCCCTTTTGCTCCCACTCGCAAGCCCCCGGACTCGGGGACTTTGTTGTTCGTCATGACATTTTTGACTTCTTGAACTGCTTTTTCGGTCAGTGTGATCGGCATTGTCTTCAAAACTCCTTAGAAAAGTAATGTCCATAATATAGTCGTCATTTGGGATTCTTGCCATGAAGAGGAGAAATTGCCCGAAGTCGGGCGATCTCCGAAATGACACGTTCGACGGTGTAATCGATTTCCTCTTCCGTGTTAAATCGGCCTATTCCGAAGCGTAGTGAGCTTTTCGCGAGTTCTTTGGAGAGCCCAATCGCGGTCAAGACATGGGAAGGTTTGATTTCGGCTGAGGTACAGGCAGAACCGGAAGAAAGGGCAAACTCGTTCAAACCATTCATCAAAGCTTCGCCATCCACAAAATGAAAAGCGAGATTCAAATTTCCAGGCAGGCGGTTTTCTAGAGCAGGGCCGTTCAAAGAAACGTTGTCGACGCGAGTTGTGATTCCTTCAAAAAGTTTTTTCCGTAACTTGGAAAGTCTTGCCGATTCGGTTGGGAGTTCTTTTTGGCAAATGGCGCAGGCTTCGCCTAATCCGACAATACTGGGCACATTGTAAGTTCCCGAACGAAGTCCCTTTTCTTGTCCGCCGCCGAAAAAGAGAGGAGCGAAACGGATGCGCGGGGATTTTTCTCGCAGATAGAAAGCCCCAACTCCTTTGGGGCCATAAATTTTATGCGCCGAAAGCGAGAGTGCGTCGACATTCCATTGATTGACATCGAC
>CAZMYG010000143.1:0-7443 GCA_964570465.1 uncultured Planctomycetales bacterium | reverse complement strand
GACACTTTCTACAGCGGCAAGAATATGGATTGGCCGCATCTCATCGAAACTTCTTTGCGCGCGCATCATCTTTATCGCATCGATCGAGAGTATGTCGTGCAAAACGGCGAGATCATCATCGTCGACGATTTTACCGGCCGATTGATGCATGGACGGCGCTGGTCGGATGGTTTGCATCAGGCGGTAGAAGCGAAAGAAGGGATTCGTCCGCGCGAGGAAAATCAAACTCTCGCGACAATCACCTTCCAAAATTATTTCCGTCTCTTTGAAAAACTCGCCGGCATGACGGGAACCGCGATGACCGAAGCGGGGGAGTTTGCCAAAATTTACAATCTCGACGTGGTGAATATCCCACCCAATCGGAGCAACGTTCGCATTGACCATAACGATGTGGTCTATCGCACTGAAGTAGAAAAGTTCCGCTCCATCGTCGAAGAAATTGTCCAACTCCGACAAAACGGCCGCCCGATTCTCGTCGGTACCGTTTCGATTGAAAAATCGGAGAAACTTTCGCAGTGGTTAAGTGAGCCTGTACACATTCGCACTTGGCTTGCCAAGCAATGCGATTGGGCCTTGGAAGAGCTGACGAAAAAAGGCTCGTCTTTAGATAGTGGATTACAGGAAGAGTTGAAGAAAACTCTCTCGCGGCCTGCAGCAATGGATCCGCAGTCGTTTCGAAATCTCTTTGAACGCGTGCATGCCGCAGCGCCGAAGCTCGATCTCACGGAGATGTTGGAAAGAATGTTGAATACAGCGGATGCCGCTGCCGCAGTCGAAGCCGGTATTCCTCACAACGTTCTCAATGCCAAATATCACGAGCGAGAAGCACAGATTATTGCGCAGGCTGGAAGATTGAATGCGTTGACCATTGCCACCAATATGGCCGGTCGCGGTACAGATATTTTGCTCGGAGGAAATTCCGAAGCCTTGCTCGGGGAAAAAATTGCGCAAGAAGAAGCAGCGCCTGATGACCCACGCATTGAAGCTTGGCGTTTAGAGTGCAAACAGCAATGTGCGAAGGAGCATGATCAAGTTGTTGCCGCAGGCGGGCTTTATGTTTTAGGTACAGAGCGCCACGAAGCTCGGCGTATTGACAATCAGTTGCGCGGTCGTTGTGCGCGACAAGGCGATCCCGGAGCCAGTAAGTTCTTTCTCTCCTTACAAGATGATTTGATGCGCATTTTCTATAGCGAGGGAGTGACCCGGTTGATGGAAAGACTGGGAATGACCGAGGGCCAAGATATCACCAGCGGATTGGTCAGCCGAGCAATCGAACGCGCACAGAAGAAAGTCGAATCTCGTAACTTCGAAGCGCGAAGAAATCTCCTCGAATACGACGAAGTCATGGATAAGCAGCGCAAGTTTATCTATGAGGAACGCCAGGAAGTTCTCGAAGGAATGAATCTTCGTGAAAAAGTCTTGGGCATGATCGAAGACAATTTACCCCAAGGCATTGAATCGAACCGTGAAGAAGGAAACGGCGCGGTCAATGTGGAAGGGGTGAGACAGTGGGTCAAACACAAGTTTGGTCTCGATATCCCTGCTACAGTTGCGCTCCCTTCAAAACCTGAGTTGCTCGAAAAAACACTTCTCGAACGAATCCGCGCTTATTACGACGAGCGTGAGAAAATCGAAACCCCAGAGAATTTGCGCAAAATCGAGCGTTTCTTATTACTCAATGCCATCGATACGAAATGGAAAGATCATCTCTACGCGATGGACGCTTTACGCGACGGAATTGGTTTACGCGGCTATGCGCAAATTGATCCAAAGAATGAGTACAAGCGCGAAGGCTTTGCCAATTTCGAGAGACTGTTGTCTTCCATTTCTGAAGAAGTCACGAATTACGTTTTGAAAATTCATATCGCGAAAGAAGATGAACAGCGTTTGGGTTCTACATTCCGTCAGCAAGAAGCCACTCACGCGCAGGCGGAATCTGTAGTGGGCTCCGGACCAGGACAAGCTCCTGCAGAAGCAGCTCGTTCTAATCGGTCGCCTGGTGGTCGCGTACAAGCGCCAGCAGGAAGAGCTTTCGATCTCTACAAACGCACTCAGAATCAGCAGCAAAGAGCGGCTTCACAAAATCTCTCCAATGAATCACAGGCTCCAGTGAAATCGAACAAGCCCGAAGTAGGTCGAAACGATCCTTGTCCTTGCGGAAGCGGAAAGAAATATAAGAAGTGTCACGGACAGAGTTCGTGAAACAGACGAAGACGACGATAGGAGCTCCATATCTTTCGCCCCTTCCCGCTCCATTTGGATTTCTTGTTTTACGATTACTCTACGATTTTGCTTTTCTTCTCGTTTTGATTCTCGGGCTGCCGTTTTTCTTATTTCGTTTGCTCAATACTTCGCGTTTTCGTGCTGGATTTGCTCAGCGATTTGGATTTGTTCCAAAAAGGAATCCGGCGCGTCCTTGCCTTTGGGTGCATGGGGTTTCGGTTGGAGAGACAAAAGCGGCGCGTCCGTTTGTAGAGCTCTTTTCGGCGCGACATCCAGAGATAGAGATTGTGATTTCGAACACGACGGCTGGCGGGCATGCTCTTTCCGAAAAACTATTTCCTAAGTTCAATCGTTTTTATTATCCGCTCGACTTCTCTTTAATTGTTCGCCGTGTTTTCAATCGAATCTCTCCTTCGGCCATCGTTTTAATGGAGCTTGAAATTTGGCCGAATTTTTTGATTCAAGCGAGGAAGCGTGGGATTCCGGTATTCGTCGTCAATGGCAAACTCTCTGAACGATCTTTTCGTGGCTATCGCAAACTGAATGCGATTCTGCCTCAATTCCGCTGGGTGTCTTTGTATAGCGTGCAAAACGAGACCTTTGCTCGCCGTTTTCGCGAACTTGGAGTCGAGGAAGAAAATATTCAAATCACAGGCAATGTGAAATTTGATGAAGTGGCCATTGCTCCTCGAGAAATTCGCGAAGACGCAGAGCTCTCCAAAATTTTTGAGAAACGTAGGGGAGAGAAAAAAATCGTCGCGGGCAGCACTCATCCCGAAGAAGAAAAAATGTTGTATCAAGCGCTTCAGCAACTCAAATCGCGCGGACATTCTTCTATGGGATTAGTTTTAGTTCCTCGTCATCCCGATCGAACGCCGACTATTCTGCAGGAGCTGAATGAACTTGGTGCAAAGCCTATTCGACTGACTGAACTTCGTCGTCTTTCGATTCCGTTAGAGCCAGAACAAGTCTTGATTGTCGATACTTTTGGGGAACTCGAAAAATTCTACGCCTTCGCGGATTTGGTTTTTGTTGGAGGCAGTTTGATCCCACGTGGCGGTCACAATGTTCTCGAGCCCGCAGCGATGGGGAAGGCTGTTGTGGTTGGCCCGCATACTTTTAATTTTGTTTCGGAAGTTTCTTTGTTGGCGGAAAGCGAAGCGATTGTCTCTGTTAAAGACGAAGCGGAGCTTGTTAGCGCGATGAAACGTCTGTTCGAAGATCCGCAATCCTGTTCTGCGATGGGCAAAAGAGCGATTGAGATCATTCGTCGCAATCAGGGTGCTACGGCTCGCAGTGTCGAAGCCATTGAGTCGCGAATTTTTCCGTCGACGAAATCGAGGTCGAGCTAGTAAACTCTTTCGTCTTTTTTGGCCACAGATCTCCCGTTGGAGCAAATTCATGGAAAAGAGAATTTTTACCTCTGAGTCTGTCAGTATGGGCCACCCGGATAAGGTGGCGGATTTGATCTCGGATTCCATCTTGGATGCGATACTCGCCCAAGATCCTGATTCCCGAGTTGCCTGCGAAACCATGGTCACAACTGGTCTTGTGGTCATTGCAGGAGAGATTACGACTCGCGCGAACATCGACTATATCGATGTAGCTCGAGAGGCCATCCGTTATATCGGTTACACCGATTCGAAAACCGGTTTCTCCTATGATTGCGCCGGAGTGATCTGCTCGATTAAGAAACAATCTCCAGATATCAGCCAAGGAGTGACCGAAGGACAAGGACTTCACCAAGAACAAGGCGCCGGCGATCAAGGCATGATGTTTGGATATGCCTGCAAGGACACGCCCGAGTTGATGCCTTTCCCCATTTATTATGCTCACCGCATTGTCGAAAAATTGGCGGAACTACGCAAAAGCGGAGAAGTAAGCTGGCTCGGACCCGATGGCAAATGCCAGGTGTCCGTGGAATACGATGGCTGGACTCCCGTGCGAGTCGACACCGTTGTCATTTCCACTCAACATTCCGCGGACGTTTCCTACGACACCATTCGCAAAACCATGATTGAGAAGGTGGCGAAGAAAGTCATCCCTGCAAAATTCCTCGATGCAAAAACCATTTATCACATCAATCCCACCGGACGATTTGTTGTCGGTGGCCCCGCAGGCGACGTAGGTTTGACCGGACGCAAAATCATTGTGGATACCTATGGTGGCATGGGTAAACACGGTGGCGGTTGCTTCTCTGGAAAAGATCCAAGCAAGGTCGATCGTTCTGCCGCTTATGCAGCGCGTTGGGTTGCGAAGAATATTGTCGCGGCCGATCTCGCGGATCGAGCCGAAGTAGAACTCGCCTACGCGATTGGCGTGGCGAAACCTGTGGCGATTCGCGTCGACACTTTTGGAACTGGGAAAATTGCGGATTCCAAGATCACCGAACTCGTCCGCGAACATTTCGATTTGACTCCCAAGGGAATCATTACTTCATTGCAATTGAAACAGCCCATCTATCGCGAAACGGCGTATCACGGACATTTTGGACGTAGCGCAAAAAAAGGTTTCACATGGGAAAGAACGGACAAGGCCGCAGCTTTGGCGAGTGCCGCGGGTTTAAAAAAAAACAAAAGGACGCCAGTCGTCACTAGATAAATAGGAAAGAGATATGCCGACACAGACCATGACAAAAACCAACAATAAAACGAACACGAAAAGCAAAGGCGATTTCAAAGATGCATCGCTAGCCGCGAAGGGCAAGAAGCGAATTGAATGGGCCGATCGCGATATGCCCGTATTGCAAAAGGTCCGCACGCGTTTTGCGAAGGAAAAAACTTTGCAAGGCGTGAAGCTTTCGGCTTGTTTGCATGTTACCGCTGAGACGGCAAATCTCGTCCGTACCTTACAAGCCGGTGGGGCGGATGTGGTTCTTTGCGCTTCGAATCCTCTCTCGACTCAGGACGATGTGGCCGCTGCGCTTTCTCTCGAATACGGCATTCCAACTTTTGCAATTAAGGGAGAAGACCGCGACAGCTATTACAAACACATTCAGGCAGCCTTGAATCATTCACCCAATATCACCATGGATGATGGCTGCGATTTGCTCAGCGCTTTGCACAATGAGCGACCGAATTTGTTGAAGGGACTCTACGGTTCGATGGAGGAAACCACGACCGGAGTGATTCGTCTGCGCGCGATGGAAAAAGATGGCGCATTGAAGACTCCCGTCATCGCGGTGAATGATGCCGATACCAAGCATCTCTTTGACAATCGCTATGGCACGGGCCAATCGACGATTGATGGCATCATCCGCGCGACCGATATTTTGCTCGCTGGGAAAAATGTCGTCGTCGCCGGATATGGTTGGTGCGGTCGCGGTTTTGCGACTCGCGCTCGCGGCATGGGCGCCAATGTCATTGTCACAGAGATCAATCCGATTCGCGCGCTCGAGGCGGCAATGGATGGTTTCCGCGTGATGCCGATGGATGAAGCCGCGAAGATTGGCGATCTCTTTTGCACAGTCACGGGCAATAAGCATGTGATTGCGAAGAAGCATTTCTCACTGATGAAGGATGGAGCGATGGTTTGTAACTCCGGACATTTCGATATCGAAATCGATATCCCGGCTTTGCAATCACTCGCGAAAGAAACTCGCAAAGGCGTGCGCGATTTTGTGGATGGCTATACTCTGAAGGATGGACGCACGATTTATGTTTTGGGAGAAGGACGACTTATTAACCTGGCTGCCGCCGAAGGACATCCCGCAAGCGTCATGGATATGTCTTTCTCGGTGCAAGCGCTCTCAACCGAGTATGTGCTCAAGAATCGCAGCAAACTCAAGGTCGGCGTGCATATTGTTCCTCAAGAAATCGATGCCTATGTTGCTGGTTTGAAGTTGGAGAGCATGGGCACTTCGATTGATAGCTTGAGCAAGGAACAGCAGGCGTATCTTGCTTCTTGGCAGGAAGGGACGTAACTCCGCTCGTTACTTGGGCTAATTCTCTCTATGCACAAAAATCCAAAAATTGCGGGGATAGCTGGGTTCACTTTGATTGAGTTGCTCACGGTCATTGCCATTCTCTCGATTTTGATGGTGATTCTCGTTCCGCGAGTGATTGAGGCGCAGGATGCTGCAAAGGTCACGGCCTGTCAGAAAAATTTACAAGAGATTTATAGTGGTCTCACCTTGCTCGACAGTCGTCCAGGCGGAGATACCAAGATTACCGATGAAGCTGGTGTTCGCTATTTCCTCAAGATTTGGAAATACGAGCAATGGGAACGTGTCGAGAATTCCGCGCGCAAATTGATTTGTCCTGGGGTCAAGCCTTCTACTTTGGCGGGACTCAAGGGACGCGAATATGAGCAATGGTTTGATGATTGGGATGCGTTAGATGGTAGCTATTCCTCCTATGCTGGACGCGACATCAAGAATTATCCTCTGCGCAATTGGAAAACCGGAACGGAGCCGCTCGTCGCCGATGACAATGATGGCGGAATGAATCACCGACTTGTGACCAATGTTTTGATGGGGGACGGTTCCGTCAAACAATTCGATTTGGTTTTTTTGAAACAAGATGGAGTCGTCGAGAAAGAAGCCACTTTCCTTCCTGTGGGTTCTGATTCTCCTGTCGAGATCTTGCGCAAGTTTTCTTTGGATTAGTCAGGCAAACTCTTAGCGGGCTCGATCTCCCCAAACAACGCGGTTTTTGTTATCTTTTCCGCCCCAAATTCTTCGGTGCGCCTCTAGCTCAGTTGGTAGAGCAGCTGACTCTTAATCAGCGGGTCGTGGGTTCGAATCCCTCGGGGCGCACCAATTTTTTCTTTCGCATCTGTTCGCAAATCTTCGAAAGCCGCAGAAGATTCCTTGGACGCTATTCGAAGTTGCTTTTCAAGATCAACCGGTTTGCTCTCGCAAGGTTTCGCAACGGGTAGAGCCGTTCCGCGTTCCAACTGCTGGCGAGTTTGCTTGCGACTTTCCCCGCTATCTATACCGTCAGTCCCCGTTTGACGAAGTTCCTCGTTTTGAGAGGAAGAAGAAAAATCCGGTAACTTTTCTACAGCTCTGGAAAGATCAGCAAGGCGCAAGTGAGAATACCTACCGACTGTAAGCTCTACAGCGCTGTGTCTTGCCAAAGACTGCGCCGTTTTTGGATCAACACCACTGTGAAAGATCTCGTCGATATAGCCATGACGGAATCTATGGCAATAAACAACCCTATCCTGGGAGTCCCTGGCCAATAAGAAATCAGAGTCCTTTTCACGCAGAGACATCGT
>CAZMYG010000142.1:0-7481 GCA_964570465.1 uncultured Planctomycetales bacterium | reverse complement strand
AAAACTGAAAAAAGCATTAGGAGTTCCCTTTTACTTCCATCATGACGATCAACATTTGCTCGAGATTCTTGATGAGCAGGCGCGAATGTTTGGATTTCCAACAATGGAGACTCCTGAAGTCGATCGCTATTTAAAGGAAGGGGAGGAAGTCGTCTTCGGTTCAAAAAAACTAAAAGCGATTCATGCTCCGGGCCATTCTCCGGGTTCGGTATGTCTTGCCGGCGAGGGAGTTCTCTTTTCTGGGGATGTTTTGTTTCAAGGTTCGATTGGCCGTACCGATCTTTGGGGCGGGGACTATGACACTCTCATTCATTCGATCCGACAAAAGCTATTAAGCCTCGGCGATGAAGTGCTGGTCTACCCCGGTCATGGACCCAGTACGACGATTCGCAGAGAGAAAAAGGAAAACCCTTTTGTTGGTGAAGCAGGCGGCTAACATGTCACGCTTTACATGGAACGCGAAACACTCGAAGTCGATGTTCTAATCATTGGCGCTGGCGCAGCGGGCTTAAGCTGTGCGATTGCTTTGGCGCGTGCGGAAAAAGCAGCGTCACGGCAAAGCAGCATTCTCGTTTTGGAAAAAGCAGAAGACATCGGCAATCACCAGCTCTCCGGCGCAGTGATGGATCCCATCGCGCTTAAAGAACTTTTTCCGGATTACGAGTCTTTGGGTTTTCCCAAGCACGGAGTCGTGGAAGAAGACTGGCTTGGAATTTTCTCGGGCAAAAAATGCCGCAAAGTGTCTGAAAAGTGGTTGCCCAAACCGCTCAAAAATAAAGGCAATTTCATTGTCTCTGCTTACAAAGTTGCTCGTTGGCTTAAAGAGCAGGCGGAAAAATTAGGCGTTGATGTCTATCCGGGTTTTGCCGCTGCAGAATTGCTCTACGATGAAAAGGGCACTGTGATTGGCGCCCGAATGGTCGATCAAGGGCTCGATAAAAAAGGCGAGAAAAAATCCAATTATCAACCCGGCATGGACGTGAAAGCGAAAGTAACCGTACTTGCCGAAGGCACTCGTGGTTCTTTGGCCAAGCAGCTCATTATCAAAAAGAAATTAGACCAAGGCAAAAATCCACAAATCTATGCAACCGGTCTCAAAGAAATCTGGTCCATTCAAAAAGACTGGTCTGGAAAAGTGCTGCACTCTTTGGGTTGGCCTTTGGACTCTAAGAAATATGGTGGCGCTTGGATTTATGGTTTGCCGAACCAACAACTCTCCATTGGTTTTGTTGTCGGGCTCGACTATGCCGATCCGGCATTTGATCCACATGAAGCCTTTCAGAAATGGAAGACTCATCCGTTTGTTCAAGAGTTATTGAAAGGTGGAACACTCCTTCGCTACGGTGCGAAAACCATTCCCGAGGGTGGCTACTTTTCGATGCCGAAATTCTACGGCGATGGTTTTATGTTAATTGGCGACAGCGCGGGTTTCTTAAATGCACAACGTTTGAAGGGAATTCATCTCTGTATGAAATCCGGAATGTTGGCGGCAGAAGCCATCTCTCGAGCTTTGTCCGCGGACGATTTTTCCGAACAGAAATTGTCTGCCTATGCAGGCCTCTTCGAAAAGAGCTGGGCTAAAACCGAGCTCTACGCAGTTCGCAATTTCCGACAAGCTTTTCAGCATGGGCTTTATCTAGGACTTTTCCGTAACGGTTTGCAATTGGTCTTTGGTGGGCGTGATTGGTCCGCGCGAATTCCTACTCGCATTGATTCCGAGCACTACTTTCGAAAAAGCGGACATGTGAATCGCCCGAAAGGACCTTTTGATAAACAACTCACCTTTGACAAATTGAGTGATGTTTTTCATTCAGGCACGATTCACGAAGAAGATCAACCGTGTCATCTCGTGGTGACTCAACCGGACATTTGTGCCACGCGTTGCAAAGAAGAATATGGCAATCCTTGCCAGCATTTTTGCCCGGCGAATGTCTATGAATGGCTTGGTGAGCGATTGCAAATCAACGCTTCCAATTGTGTACATTGTAAAACTTGTGATATTGCCGACCCCTATCAAGTGATCAACTGGGTCGTTCCCGAGGGCGGCGGGGGACCAAAATACATAGATATGTAGAGGACCGATGAAATTCCATTTCCATACAAAAGCGACAGATTCGTTTACCACTCCTCTTCTCGTTGTATTTGGTTTTGAGAAGGAAAAGGGAGTTGAGTTTGTTGGTTCGTTTTCGAGTTCCTCAAAGGCGCTTGAAGACTTTCATGGAAAGTTTCGTTCTTGCGCGTTGCTTTATCCAGGTGAAGGAAGTTCTGCGGAACGAGTTCTTTTGCTGGGCTTAGGAAAGAAAGGAAAGCTAGGAGCTGAGGAGATCCGTCGTGTTTCTGCGATGGCATTTCAAAAAGCGCGCGATTTGAAACTCTCGAGTTTCGCCGTTGTTTTAGATCGAAGCTTAGAAAAGAAAGTCGATGCGCAAACATTGGGAGCTGCCTTTGCGGAAGGAAGCATTCTGGGTGCTTATCGCTATGAGCGATTTAAAACCTTGGGCAAGGAAGAAAACGGCAAGAAAACAGAAGTGGAAGCGGTTCATTTCTTGGGCGCGAGCGCCAATTTCGAAAAAGGATTCGAATGGGGGCGAATTGGCGCGCAGTCTCAATGCTATGTCCGTGATCTAGCAAATCTGCCTTCGAATGAAAAATATCCACGCATGATGGCTTCATGGGCTCAGCAATTAGTAAAAGGCGATTCGCGTTTCTCTTGCAAGGTGTTCGACGAAACTCAACTCAAAAAACTCGGCATGGGCGCATTACTGGGTGTTGGTCGAGGATCGAAAGAGCCACCGCGTTTAGTGGTTCTCCATTACAAACCTCGCGGAGCAAAGGGGAAGAAAATCGGAATCGTCGGCAAGGGCGTCACCTTTGACTCGGGAGGAATCTCGATTAAGCCTTCCAATAATATGGATGAGATGAAATTCGATATGTCCGGAGCTGCTGCCGTGATGGGCGTGTTCCGGGCTTTGAAGGAACTCTCAATTCCGCACGAAATCATCGGTATTACACCTTTCACAGAAAACTTGCCCGGCGGCAATGCACAAAAACCCGGCGATATTGTGACGGCCTTCAATGGAGTCACAATTGAAGTACTGAACACCGATGCAGAAGGGCGATTGATTCTTTCCGATGCTTTGGCTTATGCAGTTAAGGAATATGAACCTGATTTATTAATCGATCTTGCCACTTTAACAGGTGCCGTCAAAGTAGCCCTCGGCCACGAACTTTCCGGTGCTCTTGGCAACGATGAAAAACTCATCGCTTCGCTGATTGAATCTGGGAAGCGCACGGGGGAAGAATTATGGCATCTACCTTTGCTCGAGGCACATCGCGATGGGATGAAAAGCCAAATTGCCGATTTGAAAAATATTGCAGGACCCAGCATGGGAGCAGGAACTTCGGCTGGAGCGGCTTTTCTTTCTTTCTTTGTAGGTAAAACTCCCTGGGTTCATCTGGACATTGCGGCTACGGCATGGGGGAGTCGCGAGAGGGACTACTATTCGAAGGGATCGGTCGGAATCGGAGTGCGTTTGATTCTCGATTTCCTAAAGCATCGTAAATAGTTTTAACCAATACATAACGCGTTCCTCATTCCATGCTAACTTGACGAGGGCAAAGTAAGGGTATGGCGAAAGAAACTATATTCGTAGTGGAAGATGAAGAGGACATCCAGGAACTCGTCAAATACAACCTAGCCAAAGAAGGTTATCAGGTTCAATGCGCTGGATCTGGGGAAGAAGGGCTCAAAAAGATCAATGCCAAATCGCCAGACCTTGTGATTCTTGATTTGATGCTTCCAGGAATTGATGGACTCGAGGTTTGCAAAACTTTGCGATCGGAATCAAAGACAAAGGGCTTGCCTGTTTTGATGCTGACGGCAAAAGGGGAAGAGGCCGATGTGGTGACCGGTTTAGAGCTCGGAGCCGATGATTATCTGGTCAAGCCGTTCAGCCCTCGAGTTCTACTCGCACGAGTCAAAAATCTTCTGCGTAGAAAAACCGAAGCCCCCGGGGATGAAAACACCGTTCTCAAAGTTCAAGAACTTCTGATCCATCCCGGTCGCCATGAAGTACTCGTGAAGGGGAAGCCGGTTGAGCTCACCTTTACTGGATTTCGAATTCTTCATCTACTTGCCCGCCGACCCGGTTGGGTTTTCACTCGCCAACAGATTGTCGACGCCGTGCGTGGACACGGATATCCTGTAACCGATCGTTCCGTGGACGTGCACATTGTTTCCTTACGCAGAAAGTTAGGTTCTTTCGGTAAATGCGTGGAGACGGTGCGTGGAATCGGTTACCGCTTCAAAGAAGCATAAGTATTCATTCATTTTGGAATTGGAGTGCGTCGACTCTCACTTTTTTGGCATTTCTTTTTTCTTTTTGTTTTCGCTGCTCTAGCCGTTGGCTGGGTTGCGAGGAATCTTGAAGAACCTCGTTGGATTTGGATTGCTCTAGCGCTCGTTCTCGTCGCCGCACAAAGCTATTTTGCCACGAGGCAATTTCGAAAAATTTTCAATCAGTGGAAAGAGTCTGCTCAAAAAATTAGGCAGGGAGAAACGCCCTCGCGTCTGCTGACTAATGGAATTGAGGAATGCGAAACTTTTACAAATGCCTTTGATGAAATGGCACAACATCTCGATCAAAGACTTCGCAACGTATTAGAGAAACGAAACGAACAAGAGGCGGTGTTAGGAAGCATGGTTGAGGGAGTACTCGCGGTGGATCGCGAGGAACGTTTGATCAATCTCAATCGTGCTGCTGCAGAATTGTTCAATATTGAAGAAGGTGTTTTCCACGGTCGCCCCTTACAGGAATTGATTCGCAATAGTGATCTCAATCGATTTGTGAAATTGACCCTTTCTTCTTCCATTCCTGTAGAAGGCGAGATCGTTTTATTTGAAGAGGAAGAAAGAACGCTGCAAGCCAATGGCACCGTATTGCGCGATTCTCAAAATCACCGTATGGGAGCGTTGATTGTGCTCAACGATGTCACACGTCTGAAAAAACTCGAAACCATGCGCCGTGATTTTGTTGCGAATGTTTCTCACGAGTTGAAGACGCCCATCACTTCGATCAAAGGTTTTGTGGAAACTTTGCTCGATGGCGCGATGGAAAATCCTGAAGATACAAAACGTTTCTTGGCAATCATGGCGAATCAAGCGGATCGATTGAACGCCATCATCGAAGATTTGTTAAGTTTGTCTCGCATTGAACAGCAAACTGAACAATCGGAAATCGCTTTAGAGCCCTCATCGATTCAAAGTATTTGCGAAGCAGCAGTGCAACTTTGTGCAGCAAAGGCCAAAGAAAAGGACATTCCATTGACTTGGAATTGTGAGCCCGGATTAAAAGGAAAAGTGAATCCAGCACTTCTCGAGCAGGCTTTGGTCAACTTACTGGACAATGCCATCAAATACAGCGAACCAGGTCAGCCAGTGGAATTAGTTTGTGAACGACATGGAGGGGAATTGTTGCTGAGCGTTCGGGATCACGGTCCTGGAATTGATAAAGCACATTTGACCCGCGTCTTTGAGCGTTTTTACCGGATTGATAAGGGAAGAAGCAGAAAACTTGGAGGTACTGGACTTGGGCTTGCGATTGTGAAACACATCGCACAAGCACATCAAGGCACTGTTCAAGTTGAGAGTGAATTAGGAAAAGGCAGTGTCTTCACTTTGCATTTGCCAGCTTCCTGACTATTTACTAACCGGTGAGGCTCTCTTAGCATTTCCGCCCAAATTGTTTCTGTTGTTCATGAGAAGGAAGTGACTGTCAAAAATTCAAAAGGAGAAAGACGTGAAACTTTGGAATCATTTAGCCGCATTCGGACTGACTTTGTGTTCCGGGATGGCTTTGGCTCAGACCGATAACACACAGACAGAAAATACAAATCCAACCCCTGAAATTCGTGAACTTCGCCGCGCTTTAGATGCAGCGACGACTCGATTGAATGCCATCGAAGAAAAACAGGGTAAGGATGGAAAAAAGGATGACTGTTGCAAGGATGCAAAAAAATCTGATTGTGGAATCGAATGCGTGAAGATTTACGGTGACTTGCGCTATCGCCATGAAGGGCTCGACACGGATACCACGAGCACTCAACATCGACATCGTTTGCGAGCACGTTTGGGTGCAGAAGCTCGCCTCCAAGACGATTTGTTGCTCAATATTCGATTGAATACGGGAGAGAGCAATAGCCCGATTTCTCCGAATCAAACCTTGGATGGGGGATTCACGAAGAAAGATATCTATCTCGATCTAGCCTATTTCCAGTGGACTTGCCCTGAGAACAAAATGAATCTCTTTGGTGGAAAGGTTCCCAATCCCTTCTATCGAACCGGAGATAACCAAATTCTTTGGGACTCCGATCTCAATCCCGAGGGTGGTGCGGTCAAGTGGTCCGATGACTTTGGTGGCTGGAAGCTATTCGGGAATGGTGGAGCATTCTGGGTAGAAGAGCGCTCCTCCGAAGCGGATTCTGGGTTGTTTGGTGCACAGTTTGGTTTGGAAATGGATATTGATAAGAACAAGGCCAAACTCGGTGCCGGCTACTACAGTTTTTCGAATCTACGAGACAATAGCTCCATTTCTGGAAATTTTGGAAACAACACGAATGCCTCGAGCGTGTACAGCAAGGAATATCGCCCATTTGAAATCTTTGGCGAAATGGCCTTTGCTGGAGATTGCTGCCCATGGAGTCTTTTTGCCACCTATATCAAGAACACCGCAACCGCTCATGCAGATCATGCATGGACGGCTGGAGTGGGTCTGGGCAAGCTGAAAGAAGTTGGCGACTGGTCTGCAAAATATGCCTATCGCGTTGTTGAAGCGGATTCTGTGTTGGGTGCTTTTACCGATTCAGATGCCACAGGTGGCGGTACAGATGCTAGAGGACATGAAGTGAGCTTTGGCTATCAAATCGGAAAGAAGTGGGCGGGTATGTTGACTGCCTATCAAATGGAGAAAACTTTGGGTGCGACGACGGACTACACGCGAGTCCAACTCGACCTCATCTTCAAATTCTAAGAAGAGTTTTTAGAAAAATTGACCAGGGGCGGAGCAATCCGCCCCTGGTGTTTTTTAGGCAGCAAACCTTTCATCGATTCTTAACATAAAACTAACACTGCTAGGTTCTCCTTATAGAAACGTTCATTTAAAAAGGAGACCCAAATGAAAAGCATTTCCGCCGTTTCTTTACTTGCCATACCGCTTGGAGCGGTTTGTTGGTTGAACTGGAACCCCAGCGCTACTTCAGAAATTACAACCATCGCTACGACACCGATTGCGACAAGCGCAGCTGTAAGCGATGACATTGCTGTAGATCCAAATCTCAAAGCCTATCAAAAAGTCAGTGGTGTTTCGGGCAATCTCAATAGCATTGGCTCGGACACTTTGAACAATCTCATGACTCTTTGGTCGGAAACTTTTCGAAGAGTTTATCCCAATGTCAATGTGCAAATCGAAGGCAAGGGTTCGAGT
>CAZMYG010000141.1:0-7548 GCA_964570465.1 uncultured Planctomycetales bacterium | reverse complement strand
GGACGCACCGTCGTCATGGAGTTTCCCAATTTCACTTTATTCAATATCTACTTCCCCAATGGCAAGCGAGACGAAATACGTTTGCAGTACAAAATGGATTTCTATGAAGCCATTCTCGATCACTGGGAAAAACTGAGAAAGAAAGGCAAGAAAATCGTCTTTTGCGGCGACGTGAATACCGCACACAAAGAAATCGATCTCGCTCGACCCAAAGAAAACTCAAAAATCTCTGGCTTCCTCCCCATCGAACGCGCCTGGATGGATAAGGTCGTCGAAAAAGGCTATGTGGATATTTTCCGCCGATTCAACGAAAAACCCGGGCAATACACCTGGTGGGACATGATGACTGGCGCACGGGCGCGAAATGTCGGCTGGAGAATTGATTACTTCTTCGTATCCGAGGATCTCGCCGATTCAGTTAAGAACGCCTGGATTGAATGCGATGTCATGGGTTCCGATCACTGCCCGGTTGGCATTGAGATTAATCTGTGAACGAGAGCTGAATATGAAATAATCGGGGTGGATTGAATTCAGTTAGTTTGTCGACGCGTTTTGAACTGGTGGCAAACTAAGAAAAACTGGATTCGTCGAGTATTTTCCTTGGTTGCTGGTTGCTAAATCGATTCCGAGTCCAAGCAATCCGCCAATAATCAGATTTCCAAAAACCCAACCGTTCACGACTTTATCGACGTCGAGCCGAGCATTTTGATATCCGGGCTTCTCAAGCACGACTACCCCCTCACAAGATCTGGAAAAAGCGATCGTGGCGGGAGTTACACCAACAGGCACTCCATCGAGAATGATCGTCGCTCCTTGTGGATTACTGCTCACTACGACCATATCAGGACCGCCTGCTAGTATCGTGGCGCAGCCTGAAAAAACGAAAATTCCAATGAAAGCAATTGAGATCATTCTCAGAGAAAGTGTCATGGCTAGATTCCTTTCCTTTTTGGTCGCGCATCATCCTTGTCCAACGTGTTTTATACAACGTTAGAGTTCCCTTCAATCCATTGCGCCTACTACACAATCAATAGCAATTCAGGGAAAGGAAGACTTTTGGATAAGGTCGTCGAAAAAGGCTATGTCGATATTTTCCGCCGCTTCAACGAAAATACACCTGGTGGGACCTAATGACTGGCGCACGCGCGCGAAATGTCGGGGAATGGAGTCGAGTAGTTCGGTAAGGGGCGGGTCCGAAGACCCGCCCCATTCATTCCGTATTATGGACAGGGATTTGTCCCGGCAAACGCAGACAAGACACCCAAGATGTCATCGAGATTCACGATGCCATTGCCACAAGGGCAAGGCAGAATGTCTGCTGGATTCGTTCGGTTCGGACAAGGACACTTGCACTTACCGGCGCTGTTGGCGAAGAAAATCGAGCTGACTTCGAACTGAGTCAACGCGCGGCTAAAAATCTCGATCTCATCCATCCGGCCGTCGAACACAATCACAGAAGAAATAGGGTGTCGAGCGCCAAGCCAGAGCTCCGCGCTATTGGAAAGGTCCCCCGCTCGGTTGGTTGGATTAAATGTTAGGGTGGTCAACTGACTAGTGGACTTATTTCCAACGGACATCACGATTCCATTGGGATCGTCTCGATCGACAGTCACGGCCACAAAGTGCCAAGCTCCATCAGCAGGAACCGTCAAAGG
The DNA here is from genome assembly GCA_964570465.1 of uncultured Planctomycetales bacterium. Taxonomy (GTDB): domain Bacteria; phylum Planctomycetota; class UBA1135; order UBA1135; family CAZMYG01; genus CAZMYG01. The sequence goes on along the minus strand of CAZMYG010000141.1, from coordinate 5,893 downwards.
AGCCCCTCCATAGTTTGTGTGACCCAAGGCCCCGGTACCGTCTCCCAGCTGGAGGAACAAGTCTCCATTGAAAAGGAAGAGCGAGTAACCGATGGCGGATCCAGGAATGCCTGGATTTGCAACGCGTTTGTCAACGAGGGACTGAATGCCTGCGACATTATCTCGTATGACCCAAAGATCGATGGAGAAATCATTCCCCGGCCCAAAGTCGAGGGCGGGGTGGTCGGGAACCTTGATATAGGTCGCGGGAGACGAGAAAAAAGCCATCGCGCCACCTCCAACCTTGACGTCGATGGGACAAACGGGAAAGCCCACAAAGTTTCCGTTGTGATTTCCAGTCGTGTCGTTTGCACCGCAATCATCGCCGGCGTACCAAGCCACCATGCCACCGGGTGGCGGCACGCAAGCGCAGGGACAGTTTACTGGTGCGCTAGAACAACCCAAGGTGAGAGTACCACTGGCATTTGCAGGGAGATTGCCGATCTGGATCAATACGGTTTGGCAACAAACGGTCTCGCAAGTCATCGAATTCGCTGCGCAGCAGAGAGCATTAATCGTAGATGGGGGGCAAGTGCTAATCCCGGGATAAAACGCAATCGTCGCTCCGGGAACACTGACCACTGCGTTGATTCCGGCACAGTTCGTATTCTTCCAGACATACCAAACGTCATTTCCCAACTGGGATGGTTGCCCGCTTCCGCCTGGAAAGCAAACAATCGGCCCCGGAATACTTGGCGTAGCAGGTACGTTGGTAAAGGAAAACGCCCCGAGTCCGGCAATCGGTGTTGGATTGGCACAACCATCGGTTGGCGCTTGCGCGAGAACCGGCAGCGCCGCTAAAGAAACGAAAAATCCACAAAATGCAGCGAACAAAATAGTTCTTCGAATCATGGTTTATTTTTCCTCCTCGCCGAATCAATGATCGGCCGCCCTTTTTTTAGGAACGTAAAATTCATATGGTGAGCAAGTCGGGAGGATACTCCTACTCTCAAGTGAGGGGAAGTAAATTGGAAAAAATGGATTGGATAAGGAGACGCGCACCCAGTCCATACTACACAACTTGATTCCATTACGGTAAAAAGGTCGCTTTCCCGTGGGGGATTAGCTCAGCTGGCAGAGCGCGACAATGGCATTGTCGAGGTCAGGGGTTCGAATCCCCTATCCTCCACCAACTTTTCCAAGGCCCCATGACCGAACTCATTCATCCTGAACGCAAAAAGAAATTGGAAACGCTACGCGCCGAAGGCGTGGACCCGTTTCCAGCACGAACACCGTCGTTTTCTCCCACGAGCGATCTGCGCCGAATCATTGAACCCATGGCGGCTAGCGCGATTGATCCGCAGCGCCCCGTTTCTGTTGCAGGACGAGTTCTCAATATTCGCGCCTTTGGAAAACTGAACTTCGCCGTTTTGCTGGATCGCAGCGGCAAGTTGCAATTGATGTTCGCCGAAGGTGGCGGACACGATTGGCATGGAACGAGTAGTGAGTCTTTGGCGTTGCTCCAACAACTGGACTCTGGCGACATCATTTGGGCTAACGGTTTTCCTGGACGCACGAAGAAAAACGAGCCCACTTTATTTGTTAACGAATTCAAAATCCTGACTAAGAGCTTGGCTCAACCGCCTGAAAAATGGCACGGTTTACAAGATGTCGAACAGCGCTATCGCCGCCGCTATGTAGATCTTTGGGCAAATGAATCCGCGAAAGACCTTTTCATCGCCCGCTCCAAGCTCATCAATACGATTCGACTTTTCCTCGATAAGCGCGGATTCCTGGAAATGGAAACGCCGATGCTCCATGCAATTGCAGGAGGCGCGGCAGCTCGACCTTTCATCACCCATCACAACGCCCTCGACATGGAACTCTATCTGCGCATCGCAATCGAACTCCATCTTAAGCGTTTGCTCGTCGGTGGACTCGAACGTGTTTATGAAATTGGTCGCGTGTTCCGCAACGAAGGCATCGACACGAGACACAATCCTGAATTCACCATGCTCGAGCTCTATCAAGCCTATTCCGACTATCACGGGATGATGGAGTTGACCGAAGCGATGCTGGCGGAAACTTCTTTTGCAGTTCGCGGCACGACAGAAATTGAATTTCGCGGGAAAAAATATGATTTAAAACCGCCGTATCGGCGCGCCCCTTACGCCATGCTTCTCAAAGAAAAAGCCGGAATTGATCTCTTCGATGAAAAAGCCGTCGCCAATAAGGCCAAGGTTTTGAAACTCGAAACCGCCGGCAAAGATCATTGGAAAATCGTTAACGACATCTTTGAAGAAACTGTCGAGAAAGCGCTCGAAGGGCCCATTTTTGTCACCGATTATCCAACTCCAATTTGTCCTCTCGCAAAAAAGAAGCCGGAAGATCCTCGTTTCGCCGAGCGATTTGAACTCTTCGTCGCCGGAATGGAACTCGCCAACGCATTTTCAGAATTAAACGATCCCATCGATCAGGAAATCCGATTCCGCGAGCAGGTTGCGAGCAAGGACGAAGAAGCGCCCAAAGCGGTTGACGTCGACTTTGTTCAAGCACTCGAATACGGCATGCCTCCCGCGGGAGGTCTTGGAGTTGGAATTGATCGACTCGCCATGTTGCTAACCGGAAGCGATTCGATTCGCGAAGTGGTCCTTTTCCCCTTGCTGCGCGAAGAGCGCTGATCGATGTACAAGATTTTTCTCGCACTGAAGTTTTTCTTCTCGCGGAAAATCAACTTAATCTCGGTGGTTGGTATCGCAGCCGGAGTCTGGCTGCTCACCGTTGTTCCTTCCGTAATGGACGGATTTATCCATGAGCAAAGAAAACTCTTCCGCGGCTCTCTCTCCGATATTGTTGTCCGGCCACTGCCCTATAAAGTTGAAGATTCCTCCCAAAGCTATCGCTCTTACGAAGAATATAAGGAAGCACTGCTGAGCGTCCCGCATGTCAAAGCCTGCGCTCCGCGTATGCAGTGGATTTCTTTTCTGGGTGAAGAGTCGATCGGGAATCCCATACTCTCGAGTAATCAATTCAAAGATTTGAATGTCATTTGGGTGATTGGGCTTGATCCAAAAGAAGAAATCAAGGTCGGTAATTTTGAGCAGTATTTAACTGCCGAGCCTCTTCCAGGAGGATCTCCGGTCGCAGAACCAACGGATCCGTTCACTTTACCTCTCAAAGAAATCACCCGCCTCTATGGGAAAGAGGAAGCGGCCTATGCCAAAAATGGCTTCCCCGTCATTTTCTCTGAGCCAATTTTCCGCCGGCTTCAGCTTAAAAAAGGCGAGCGAGTTGTACTGCCTACCTTTCGCTGGCTCGAGAAACATGAACTCGAACAAAACAAAGACCGCCAGACAGATATCAAACAAATTTCCAGAAAGTTCTATGTAGCGGGTTCTTTGCGTACTGGAGAACACGAAATCGATTTTGCCAAGGTCTATATCCCGATTGAAACAGCTAAAGAATGGCTCGACACAGAGAGAGATTGCACGGAAATCGTTGTGAAACTTGACGACTACAAACACGCCAATGAAGTGCGAAATGCGATTGAAGCAAAGCTCCAATCCGCGGGACTTCCGGCCATCGCAGAAACTTGGGAAGAACAACGTCAGGCATTTCTCAAAGCAGTCGACAACGAAAATCGAATTCTTCTGTTTCTACTTTCTGCAGTGATCTTGGTCGCCGGCATCAATATCTTTGTGATTCTCTCCATGATGGTGACTCACAAGACTCGCGATATCGGAATTATCTCGGCATTGGGAGGCACGCGTCGCGGGACCATGGCAGTGTTTTTAGGCGTAGGTTTCTTCGTTGCGCTATTTGGGGAATTGATTGGAGGCATTGCGGGCTATTACTCCGTGAAATATCTCACTCCCTTCGAAATGTTCCTACGAGAACATCTTGGAATTAACCTTTTTCCAGGCGACATCTACGGCTTTGATCGCCTCCCCGCCGTGTTCTCTTGGACTTGGTTTGTTTCTTTACTAGGACTGACCTTACTTACCTGCTTACTCGCTAGTCTTCCGCCCGCTCTTCGCGCCGCGCGTTTACGTCCAGTAGAGGCTTTGCGTTATGAGTGAAACACTGATCAAAGCCACAAATATCAAAAAGCATTACGAGATCGGCAAACGAACTCTGCCGATCCTGCGCGGAATTGATATCGAAATCCGAGAAAGCGAAATCCTAGGAATTGTCGGATCTTCGGGAGCCGGAAAATCCACTTTACTGCATGTATTGGGACTCATCGACGCGCCGAGCGAAGGAGAATTGCTCATCCAAGGCCGCAGCATTCAAGAAATGAGCGGCAAAGAAAAATCGCGACTACGTAATCGTTCGATTGGTTTTGTTTTTCAGTTTTATCATTTGATCCCCGAGCTCAGCGCGCTACAGAACGTTTTGCTCCCGCAGATGATTGGAACCTCGATGTGGAATTGGTTTTCGATTGCTGCGGCACAGAAACAACGAGCGACTGAATTGCTGACGCGCTTTGGTCTCGGCGAACGACTCACTCACAAACCCACCGAGCTTTCTGGAGGAGAAAAACAGCGCGTTGCCATTGCACGAGCGCTTCTGCCAAACCCTCAAGTCATGCTCTGCGATGAACCGACGGGGAATTTGGATTCCAAGACAGGGACTGAAATACTCGATATATTGGTCGCCGTGCAGCGCGAAACAAAGATGAGCCTTGTGCTCGTCACTCACGATGAAAAAGTCGCCGCTCGCTGCCAACGCGTGATCCGACTTGCTGACGGAAAACTGGCAAACTCATAACGGAGTGATCGATGAAGAGAAAACCGTTGCTAGTGATTCTTCTCCTGACATCTCTCGGAGCCTTCGGCTGCGGCGTTACTGGATCACGACAAAATCGAGATTTTCCACCGCGCATCGATCGTTTCTTGGTCAATGAATTCAGCCATCTCAACGATCTTGGCCAAACTCTGGGACAAATGGGCCACAACGAATGGGAAAACACGAAGAATTTTCCTCATAATCTAGCCCAGACCTTGTACTGGATTCTTGGCGGCTAAACTTTTCTTCAAATAGATATGCCCCGATACGCGGAAACCCCCTTCTTAGAGAGACTCAATAAAGAAATCGTGCTCGGCGACGGAGCACTTGGAAGCTTGCTCTACGATCGCGGCGTCCAGATGTCTGATTGCTTTGAGCATCTCAATCTCACATCTCCGGCTTTAGTGCGCCAAGTACATGCAGACTATCTAGCTGCAGGCGCCAAATTTCTCGAGACAAACAGCTTTCGCGCGAACTCGCTGCAACTCGATCGCTACGGACTGGCAGAAGAAACAAAAAAGATCAATCGCGCAGCGGCCACTCTCGCTAAAGAAGTTTCTCGGGGAGAAGCCTATGTCGCCGCATCCGTTGCACCCCTGGGTAAAGCAAAAATGGGGCGCGAGGCGGATCCACTTTCTTTAGAAGACCGAGTTCGCATTTACGCTGAGCAAATCCAAGCTCTCGCCGAAGGCGGAGCGAATGTCGTGATTCTCGAAACCTTTTTGAATCTCGATGATTTGCTCGCCGCTTTTACTGCCGCAAGAAAAACTTGTTCTTTGCCCGTCATCGCGCAAATGGCTTTCATCCGCAATCAAGTCACCTACGAAGGAGTTTCTGTAGAAGCTTTCGCACAGGCGATGACAAAGGCCGGCGCTGATGTGATCGGAGTCAACTGCGGACATGGAACTGTCGGTGCCATTGAAGTTTCTAAATCGCTTGCAGCGTTGGGCGTGCCGAGAATCTCCGCGTTTCCCAATGCAGGATTCCCAGACTATGTCGAAGGCCGTTATCTCTATCGCACCGATCCGGATTATTTCGCGCGCCGCGCATTAGAAGCGGTGGATGCTGGAGCGCGATTGATTGGGGGCTGTTGTGGAACTGGGCCTGACGATATTCGCGCCTTGGC
>CAZMYG010000140.1:0-7585 GCA_964570465.1 uncultured Planctomycetales bacterium | reverse complement strand
AAATCCTACCAATGAATAGCCAAAACTGGCAATTGGGCCAGGAATTGGCCAAGATGAACCCTATGAACTGTATTTGGTTGCGAGCATTTTGTTTGGTTGCGGTTGGGACTGGATTGGGCGTTTTCTCGAACCTGAAAGGCCCCGAGCGCATTCCTTGGATTCGGGGGCAAGCGGCTACTCCTAATCAGCCGGAGAAAGGTACAGAAAACGGGGACGTTTCGACTCAGGCGGTTTCCTTATTCTCCCAGAGCACGGCAGCCATTCTGGTCGATGCGCGTCCGCATGAAGACTACGAATTAGGCCATATCCCCAATGCGATTTCTCTCGACGTACGCAAATTCGAGACGGAGTTTGCCAAGCACTCGGAGTTTCTAACAGGCAGCGGTTTGCCCATCATTATTTATTGCAATGGGGGCGATTGCGAAGACTCGCACAAGCTCTCTGATCAATTGAAGAACTACAATTTGACTGCTTTGATCTATACCGGCGGTTGGAAGGATTGGTCGACTGCGGGGATGCCTATCGAGAAAGGAGATCGGCCATGAGCAGTTTTCTTCAAAATCCTTGGCTGACTCTGATCTGTCGATTGATTGTCAGCGCGCTTTTCCTCTTTGCATCGATAACCAAGATAGGCGATCCCGCTGGGTTCGCGACAACGGTAGCGCGTTATGAACTGATGCCAAGCATGGCCAATTTGATTGGAATGCTTTTCCCTTGGATAGAGCTAGTACTTGCTCTTGCTTTACTCTGTGGAGTTTGGCCGCGTGCTGCAAGCATAGGAATTGCCGCTCTCGTTGCTCTTTTTATTGTCGCCATGATTTGGGCATTGGCGCACGGACTCAAAATCAGCTGCGGCTGTTTTGGAAATAATGAGCCGCTGACGATGTGGACGTTGTTGCGTGATGCCTTGATCGCTCTTCCTGTGATTCAGCTTTTAATCTCGCGATCCCATCGCTGGGGAATTTGCGAGGGATAAATCGGCATGGCGCTGGGAATCACACTCGCCATTTTCTTTGTCGCGCTGATCCTTTTTTTACTAGAGAAGCCTCGTTACGACCTGCTTTCCATTTGTGTTTTGGTAGCGTTGACGATTCTCGGCGTTCTCACGCCTACAGAAGCTTTTGCTGGATTGTCGAGCCCCGCATTTTTGGTTTTGATTGCTTGCGCGATTTTTGCGAAAGCCTTTGCAAAAACAGGACTCATCGCAGGAACGGTGAAGCTGCTTTTGTCTGGTGGAAAAAAAAGCGAAAGTGCGATTCTATTTTTGCTCGTTCTAGGGATGGGAACTCTCTCCGCTTTTCTACTCAATGCGCCACTCGTTGCTGCGGCAATGCCCGTTTGTATTTCCATTGCGCGGGAAAAACAACTAGCGCCTTCACGGCTTTTGATCCCTTTGGCGTTTGGCTGTTTGCTGGGTGGAACGATTTCTCTATTAGGCTCTTCAACCAATTTAGGAATTCTCTCTCTTCTTCAAACGCCACTTTTCGCGAGCAAATATCCAGAAATCAGAAACATCTCTTTTTTCGAGTTTGCATCGATCGGCTTAGCGGCGCTTTTTGTGGGAGCTCTTTATTTTGCGACATTAGGCCGACGCTTCTTGCCGATTCATCAGCCACAAAAAGATTTTGCAGAACAGGTTCGAGTCCGACATTTTTTGAGCGAAGCGCGAGTCGAATCAAATTCCAATCTTGTTGGCAAAACTCTCGCTCAGAGCGAATTAGGTGCTCGCGATCAGGTGTTTGTGTTGCGTGTTCGCCGGGGAGGAGTGGTGATTTCTTCGCCTGGACCTAGCACTCAAATTGAAGCGGGGGACTTTCTCCTATTACAGGGAGAACCAGAAAATTTACTTCGTCTACGCGAGCTGCGACAGCTTGTATTCCAGCAGGAATGGCAAGATCAACAAGCGGGTTTTTTCCCGCAAGAAATTCATTCGATGGAAGCGGTTGTTGCTCCAGGTTGTCGTCACGCAGGGAAAACCTTGGTCGAGATTGGTTTCCGAAACGAATACGGTCTTCAGGTTCTTGCTCTTTGGCGGCATGGGGAGGTTTATCCCCTAGGTTTTCAGGAAATGCCCTTGCGAGTGGGTGACACACTTTTAGTGCAAGGTCCTCAAAAGGATTTTGAACGCCTGCAGCGAGATCCGGATTTTCTTCTCACGCAAGAAGTTGAAGCCGAGAAACCCTCAACAGGTTCAGCGATTTTTACCATCGCCACTTTTCTCGCGGCTATTTTGCTTCCTCTTCTTGGGATTTTAGATCTTTCCGTTTCTCTCTTAGCCGGCGCGGTTCTAATCGTTCTCTCTCGCGTGCTTCACCTGAAAGAAGCCTACGAATCGATAGATCTCTCTTTACTTGCCTTGCTGCTTGGAATGCTCGGGCTCGCCAGTGCGTTCCTGAAAAGCGGACTCGATCAGTCCGTGTCTTCTTTTTTAGTAGGTATGGCTCCAGAAACGGGGAAGAGTGGATTTTTCATCATTTTGCTATTTGCGCTCTCAGCTCTGTTGGCGCAAATGAGTCGAAACCAAGTAGCCGGAATCTTATGTCTTCCGATCGCGTTAGCGCTCGCAGCACAAACTCAAATGTCGCCGATGAGTTTGATCGCTCCCGTTTGGATGGGCTCTTGCTGTTCTTTCCTCACTCCCTACGGACATCCGGTCAATACGATGATTTTGGGTCCCGGGTCTTATCGCTATGCCGATTATGCGAAAGTTGGTGTGGTCCTGCTTTTGTTCGTTGCGAGCATTCTTTTTTTCTGGCTTCTCTGAACCCTTTTTTCGCTTCTCCGTTTCACTTCGAGTTCAGTTTCATTTTTTCCAGAAGGAGAAGTCATGTTTTTTGCGAGCCTGATTCTATTTTTTCAAACGGAAATCGTAGTCAGTGCAACAGCCACGGAAAACGATCCTTATAGAACTCCAAAATCGGTAACGGTGCTAACCGGGGAAGAGATTCGCAAGAAAGGTGCTCGTTCGGTGCCGGAGATTCTGAACCAAGAGTTGGGAATTCGAGTTCAAGAGACCAATCTCGGTGGAGGATCGCCGATATTGCGAGGTTTGATCGGAAATCAGGTCTTGATCTTGATCGACGGAATTCGCCTGAACAATGCAACTACACGTTTGGGTCCTAATCAATATTTGAATACCATCGATCCCAACATCATCGAACGCATTGAAATCGTACGTGGCCCAGGATCTGTTCTCTACGGTAGCGATGCGGCGGGAGGAGTAATTCAAATTTTCACGAAACGGAGGCGCGATTTCAGCGAACCCTCCGATGCAGATCATGCAATTTACTCGCGAGTCGATTCAGCGGCGAAAAGTAGAAGACTTTCTTTCGAAACGCAGGGTAATTGGGGTGGCGGCGGCTATTTGGCTGTATTGAGCGCTGCCGAGTTCAGCGATTTGCGCGCGGGCGAAGATGCCGGCAAGCAGGCGAATACTGGCTATGGTCCAGAGAGTAATTTCTTTGGAAATTTTATCTACCGCATAGATGAAGCAAGGGAATGGACTTTTGCAGCGCTTTACAGCAACCAGCAAAATATTCCTCGCACGGATCGGCTCAATGGAGGGCCTGGAGGAAGCGCAAGAGATCGGCGAAACGAAATTGATCCTCAGCGATTGGAGCTTTATTCCGTGCGCTACCGCGATCGTGGACTGAGTGGTTTTGCTCAAGAGATGGATTTTGGGCTCTCCTTGCAGCGCCAGAGCGAACCGCATGAACAGCAAGGATTGACGAGCAGTAATTTGACTCGCGAGGCTTTCGAGGACAAAACCTTTGGAGTCTCTCTTCAATTCCACAAAACTTTTCCCTCGGGAGTCGGCGGGCAGAGGCATCGATTGACTTATGGAGCCGAAACCTACATTGACGATGTCGATTCCTTTCGCAACAGCATCAATCTCAATACGGGTGTCGTTAGCGCACAGCAATCCCAATTCCCCAACAACTCCATCTATCAAAGCCTGGGTTTTTATCTTCAGGATGAAATCGCATTGAGCGATTCCGCGGATCTCGTTCCGGGAATTCGCTGGAGCAATTTTTCCCAGTCTGGGACCCTGCCTGTTCCTGTTGGGGAGGTACATGGCGATTTCTCCGCGTTCACCTGGAGTCTCGATTTTGGCTACGATCTCAATTCTTCTTGGCGATTCGTACTGGGGAGTGCGCAGGGGTTTCGCGCTCCGAATCTTGATGACACGATGGTATTCAATGTCAGCACGAATCAAGGCGTTGATGTCCCCAATCCCGATCTCGATGCCGAAGTCTATCGCAACTTGGAAACCGGCTTGCGCTGGCGTGAAGAGGGTTGGAGGGGAAGTCTTCTCGGTTTTTACACTTGGATTGACGATTTGATTCAGAGAGTGTCAGGGACTTTTCAGGGATCCTCTTCATACAACGGCAGTCCGGTTTTTACTCGGGACAATGTCGGACGAGCCTTTGTGCAAGGTGTGGAGCTAGAGATGGCGCTAGATCTGGGCGGATGTTTTGAAGGCTTTAGCAATCTTTCTTGGACTGCAGGAAGGGAAACATCGAACGATCAGCCCTTTCGTCGAATTCCGCCTTTTGGAGGAACGCTTGGAATTTCTTATGAAGAAGCAGAGAGTCGGGGTTTTTGGGCGAATTTGAGTTGTGAGTTTGCTCTGGCGCAGCAAAGGCTTAACTCAAACGATATCGCCGATATTCGCATTGGCCCTGGGGGAACAGGGAGCTATGCGCTGTATCACCTGCGAATGGGCAAGTGGATCGGGGAACGGACTCATGTTTTCGCTGCGGTGGAGAACATGTTGAATCACGACTATCGGATTCACGGATCTGGGCTCGACGGGCCTGGCAGAAATCTTATTTTAGGTTTAGAAACACATTTCTGATGTTGGCAGTTTTTCTATTGATGCATCTATTTTTTTGCGCTGGCGAGAAAGCTACGAGTCAGCCCATTTCATTGCGAACCGGAGTCAAAATTGCAGCGAAGCTCGATTTATCTCGTGCGGCAAGGCCGCAATATCCAGAGTGGTCTCGAAGATTCCAGGAACAAGGGAAAGTCGTCCTTGAATTTGAAATCAATCCCAAAGGCGAACCGATTCTCTGTCAAATTTCAAAATCCAGCGGCTTTTCGCATTTGGATCGCGCCGCTCAATCTGCAGCAAAATCGTGGAAGTTTTTCCCCGCGACTTTTGACGGAGAACCGATTTCCGATCGAATCCAAGTAACGGTTCAGTTTCGGCTTCAGTTACCCTAAAAGGCAATCCTAAAGAATTCTCTGCCCAAAGGCGGAGAGAATGAGATCTACGGCGAGTTCGCCGGTTGTGTTGCGTTCGTCAAGAATAGGGTTTAGCTCGACGATTTCTAAGCCAATCATCTTTCCCGTATCCGAGATCATTTCCATAAGCAAATGCGCCTCGCGGAAATCAATTCCTCCTCGCACGGGAGTTCCCACGCCAGGAGCAATTTCTGGATCGAGTGAATCAAGGTCGAAAGAAACATAGAAACCAGCGGTGCCATCGCAGACCACTTGTAGAGCGCGACGCATGATTTTTGAGATGCCGCGTTCGTCGATTTCGCGCATCGTGAAAACATGAGCACCGGAGTCCTTAATGTTTTTCTTTTCCATCGGGTCGAGAGTGCGAATTCCGATGAGAGCGGTTTTCTCTTTCTTGACCTTCGGCATAAACCCATCGAATTGGCTTAGTTCCGGAGGTCCCATTCCTAATAAAACGGCAAGAGGCATTCCGTGGATGTTTCCGCTAGGAGAACTCTCCGGAGTGTTCATGTCGCCGTGAGCATCGATATAGATCAAACCAAAGTCCTGATTCTTCTTTTTGTAATGTCGAGAGATGCCTGTCACCGTTCCCATGGCAATGGAGTGATCACCTCCCAGCACAATAGGGAAGGCACCTGTGTCCATGATCTTTTCGATTTGTCCCGCGAGCGAGTGGCAAACCTTGAGAATCTCTTTTTGATATTTAGGGCCGGAACCTGGAGCCTTCGCCTCAGGAATGGGCACTTCCACATTCCCCTCGTTTTTAACAGTGTGACCGAGTTGACGCAGTTGTGCCGAAAGACCGGCGACGCGAATCGCCGAAGGCCCCATGTCGACGCCACGACGCCCAGCTCCCAAATCCATAGGAACACCGACAATGCGGATATCGCGTTTCGGAGCGTTGGGGTTTGTGCTTTTCATGATTTTTTGCGTAATCGAATCGGAGCCGCTGCGCCGAGTTTTAGTTTCTCAGCTGCATTTCCCATTGGAACAGCAATCTCAAGATGCCCGTAGGAACCAATTAAGGCAAGGGCTTTACCAGGTGCTCCATCTCGATAGGTGCCGGAAATGCCCATGATTTTCTCTGCTCCAATCTCGATTTCGATTTGTTTGGAAGTAGTTCCGAGCAAGTCTTCGATTTCCACTTCGGTGAAATTGGTCACAAGATTTCCAAATCGATCGATGAGCAAAACTTCACCTTCCGCGCCATCAGTAGTCTTCTTTGGTGCTGGTAAGGGATCGCGAACCCATTCATTCGTCGTATAGCCTGCTTCATCCAAAGCGAGTCCTGCCGAAATCCTTCCCGCTGCGGGGGCAAAAATATCGCGACCGTGAAAGGTTCTTCCTGCCGAGGGCAAAGCAAATTTCGTCTCTTCCAGACGCCAGACTTCAGAGTTTTCATGCAAAGTTTCTGTCAACACTCCATTGTCGGGAGCGAGAAATAAATGTCCGCTGCGTTTGGCAATGATGATTGGCCGTTTCGTTCCAACGCCAGGATCCACCACAACCACATGAATGGTTCCGGGAGGAAAATACTCCCAAGATCGACGCAAAAAGAAAGCCGCTTCGCGAATCGATTGTGGAGAAATGAAATGGCAAAGATCGACGATTTGCGCACCGGGATTCTGGCGGAGAATCACTCCCTTCATCGCTCCGACATAGGGATCGCGAAGCCCAAAATCCGTGGTCAGCGTGATAATTCCACAAGCTCTAAATTCAACTTTTGGAGTTGGCATATTTGGCTACAAGCTCCTTTGCGTAGGAGAAAATCTCAATCGGGAGTTTTTCTTCAATGCGTGTCATCACGTCTTCGATCGGTCGAATCCGTTCTCCGTTTTCGAAACAAAGCTCCGCGCGAATTTGTCCCAGTGGGTCGTGTTCATCAAATTGCCAATTTCCTCCCAGTTTTTTGCGCAGCGTTTCTCCCAGATAGGCACCGATATAGAAAATCTTTACTCCAACACGCACTGCGGGAAAAGGATTCTTCGCGTCTTGATTGCTGGGATAATTTTCTTCCAGGTAGTTTTCGATTCGATGCAGGCTTTCGATCGAGTAATCCAGATCGACTCCAAAATCGTGAAAGATAGAAACCAGCGATTCATGTGCATCGCGGATTTCCGTGTCGATCGGGATTCGTTCGCGTTTCGCCACACTAATTCTGTGTCGTGCTATTGGGTGTTGGTTTAACTTCGCTTTTCTTTTCTTGAGCAGGGGAAGGAGTGCAACATTCTTCTTTTGGTGCTAGTGGTTCTGGCTGATAACCGAAAACACCTGCGCCAATTTCAAAAATGAAGAGTTTGATTCTCGCGCCAACAAAGCCCACTCCCACTCCGCCAAT
>CAZMYG010000139.1:0-7675 GCA_964570465.1 uncultured Planctomycetales bacterium | reverse complement strand
CGAGCCAGCGGAGAAAATCCACATGTGCCGCGAAATCGCCGTCCGTTCCAAACGGATGTTGTTCGATCACGGTGTAGGCAGCTTCGACGTCCGCGAGCCATTCCGCAGGCCAATAGACTTTTTCACGAATTGCTTTGCGTATCGCCTTCTGCTTCGCTTGAGCGAAGAGAGTGAGAACAATTTTAGAAACACGGCTCTGTACTTCGCGCGGCGTGTCTTTCATCGCCACCTGCGCGCGCGCGTGGGCTTGTTCGAGATCGCCCAGGAAGAATGTGGTGACCGCGAGTGTCGCGTTGAGTCGCCAGCCGCTGGCGCCATGTTTTTCAGCTTCCTTTGCCGCTCGCTCTGCATCTTCAAAAAGAAGAGTAGGGAAATTGCGAGCGCCAGGAATAGGGTGGCGTGCTATCGAATCCTGTTTTTCTAATGCCATCGTGAGTCCGGACTCGGCGAGATCGAGCCATGCCGCAGCGTCAGCGGGATTGGCGTTGACTCGTTGTTCGTTTTGATCGATGAGCGACTCCTGGTAGGCGAGCGCCCCTTCTCGCGCGGGAGAATCGGCCAAAGCCTGGGTCCAGCCATCGACGGGCACAGACTTGGAGCGAGTGCGAAGACCCTGTTGAATATCCGCTGCAAGTTTTGCGCGCGGGGAAGTTTCACCAAGTCGGTTCAACGCTGCCAGCAAAGCGTCACGCTCCTGCGTTTCCATCGGCGCGCGCAAAGCTTCTACAAGCACATCGACAGAAGTTTCCGATTGAGTTTGTGCGAGTGCGCGTCGCGCGAGTTTGGCGAGTTCCGCATCGAAACCGCGAAGAGCCAGGCGAAGCAATTCGCTTTGCGCGGCCTTTGGGTTTGCCATCACGGCCGAAATCAAATTGCGGCGCATTTCTGTATTCCCTTGTTGGTAGGCTTGTTCTACCGCGATGCGATCCTCGATATCGCGACTCGTCACGCGTTCAAAAATCGTGCGATCTCCGCGTTGAATCGGCTCTGGTGTCGGACGATTCTCGATTCCCTTACGCAGCGTTTTGAAAATCGTCTCCGTGTCCCAGGCATAGTAGACGTCGTAGATTTCCTTGCTGTCGAGTTCGATGCCGATGTGGCGGGGCGCCACGCGATTGCCTTCGAAATATTTCTCGAAAAGCGCCGGTTCAATGGCAATATGTTCCCCGCAGGTTACGGAGCCAAATCGCGGACAGAGAATGCGATTGCCTTGTTCGTCGTAGTCGCGCGGCGTGTGGCGATAAACCGAGGCGATGACACAGACATAGGGTTCGAAGAGTTTGGCGATTTCTGGCTGACGATAGCGAACGCCCGTGTAATGTTCGCTCGCGATTTCTCCGTCCATATTCACGCAGATCAAAATCGCCTTCCCGGTTTCTTTCGAAACCGCGAGCGCGTCTTCGAAATTGCGCTGGAAGGTGATGAGGCAGGGCTTTTTCCAATCCTCTGCCGTTGGTGCCCACCACATTTTTTCGCGGTCGACGGCGGGGGCAGTTTTATTGTCTTGGGCCAGTCCCGCGGGGATCGCTAGAAGAAGAGCCAGTAATAATGAAGGCAATTGTGAAAACATAGATCACTCAGTTTATAGAAGACACGATCACTTTGCATAGCTGCACAAAGAGGCGCGGTAACAGTTATTTTTTGAAGAACATGCGAATGCCGGAAAATGCGAGCGCCAGGGCGATTGGTGTCGCGAGCAAAACGAGAGCAATGTTCACCGGCTTCCACGGGGTCCATTGCAGATAATGGATGCGATAAGTGAAATCGATCCAATCGTTCAGCGCGCCCGTCTGCGTCATTTCTCCGGTCAGTCGATCGACAGTCACTTTTTTGTCGCCGGAGAATTCGAAGACGAAGGCGGGATTTTCACTTCCTGTAACTCCCGAGTACTGCGTTGTTTCCTGCGCGATTGAGGGAGTTCCATATCGTGAGGAGTAACTCGATGCCGCAACCGCCGCTTCCACCCAGCGTTTAGCCTCTTCTTCTGTCGCGACATTCAAAATAGCGCCGCTTTGCGCGTCGATGAGTACCGCCTTTCCCGACTTTGCTCCTATATATATGGGCCTGCCCGTGGGATGCGCCCGCAGGGAAATTTTTGCGTTGGCGTCGAGTTTGTTTTGCGAGATGAGTTCTGCTGGCGAAAGTGTCGCGTCTTTCCAAGGGATTTCTTCTGCTCGAAGAGGAAACGCGAGTGAGTCGAAGGCTTCGGAATAGCGATACTTCACATGAAATAAAACTCCCGTCACCATCCAGAGAATCAGCGGTGCGGCGAGGAGTAGACCGAGGATGCGATGAAGTTTGCGGTGGGTAGCAATCATCGCGGCATCATAAAGAAAAAGATCCAGGATTCCGTGGCTCTTCCTTATAAGATTCGGAATCCTTATGGAACTACTCTCACAACTCGCCGACTTCTTCATGCATTTGCTCGACATCTTTTTGCATCTCGATGCTCATATGAATGAATGGGCCGGGGAATTGGGGATTTGGCTGTATTTGATTCTGTTTTTGATTGTGTTTTGTGAGACGGGATTGGTCGTCACTCCATTTTTGCCGGGGGATTCGCTGCTCTTTGCGGTGGGGGCGTTATCTGCGACTGAGGGTTCGCCAATTCGAATCGTGCACGTTTGCGTGCTGCTCATCATCGCCGCGATTTTGGGCGATGCGGTCAATTACTCGATTGGGAAGTATCTTGGACCCAAGGTTTTCTCGAGCGAGCGTTCGCGTTTCTTGAACAAAGAACATCTCGTGCGCACGCAACATTTCTATGAAAAGCATGGCGGCAAAACCATCATACTCGCGCGCTTCGTTCCCATTGTTCGCACCTTCGCCCCATTCGTCGCCGGGATCGGCCGTATGGGCTATGCGCGCTTTGCGACTTTCAACGTCGTCGGCGCTTTTGTCTGGGTGCTCGGTTTCACCATCGCCGGTTTTGCCTTTGGCAATATCCCCGCCGTGAAAAGGAATTTTCAGTATGTCGTTGTCGGCATCATCCTCGTTTCTGTCTTGCCCATCGCCATCGAGTTTTTCAAAGCAAGACGGCGGAAGAAGCTTGTTCAAGTTGAAGAATGAATGTCGCTAGATGAACTGGTGAATGGTGGAGACATTCAGCTACGTACGACTCATTTTTTGAAAGCGCAGGAAAGTCTCTGGCTGTCCTTTTGGATGCCACACTGAGAAAAACTGCCCGTTGCGAGGCGAAGAAATTCTTCTCTAGAAATCTGACAGATATCGTGCCGCTTTAAACCCATAAATAATTTCAAGCCTATCTTGCCTTTTACCGAAACTGTTGTAGATTTTTACAACAAGGAGATTGAATGTCAAACACGCCCGAAAAAAGAAAGAACTTTGGAGTAGCTCTTCGCGACGCTCGCGCGAGAGCAATGCTGGGCCTACGAGAGTTTTGCCGAGAAGCCGAACTCGATCCTGCGCTCGTCAGCCGAATTGAGCGCGGCCTCGCGCCACCTCCGACCGATTCCCAGACCCTGCGGCAGTTCGCGAAAGGACTCGGACTTTCCGTAAACGATCCAGAATGGAAAAGCCTGGTCGATCTTGCATCACTTTCAAAGGGCGAGATCCCTAAAGATTTGCTCAAAGACCGTGAGCTCGCCGCCAAACTCCCCGTCCTCTTCCGCGCTCTGCGCGATGTCAAAAGTGACAAGAAGCTCCTCGACGAATTGCTTCGCGTATTGCGGAAATCCTGAAAGTTGAGAGTAGGAGAATGGGGGAAATTCCTTTTATTCACTATCTCGATACCGAGAAAGCCGCGAACCGTTTTCTAAGCGAGTATCATCCAGACGGAGCGATTCCTGTCCCCGTCGAAGCGATCATCGAACATAAATTAGGTATGGAGATCATTCCTGTTCCGGATTTGTTCGAACGGATTGGCGTGAGCGGTTTTTTGGCCAATGACGTGAGCGCTATTTATGTGGATCTCATGGAAATGCAAACTCATGAGGCACGCTATCGATTTACTCTCGCACACGAACTGGGCCATCGCATTTTGCACGAGGCTTTCTACCGCCAGGCGAAGATTCAAGAAAGCGAGGATTTTATTCGTATCCGCGAAGAGCTTTCAGGTGGAGATCTAGACCGTCTCGAAATCCAAGCAATGAATTTTGCCGGCGCTCTTTTGATGCCACGCCAAACTTTGGAAAAAGTCGTTCAAGAAGTTAGAGACGAGGCAGAAAAGAAACTAGGGAAGGACATCTTACGCAGCCCTCGTTTTTGGAGCGCAGTCTCCGCGAGGGTCGCGAAGCAATTCCTGGTTTCCTCCGAAGCCGCAGAGAATCGATTGAGATTTGGGAGGTTTGCGAAGTGACCGAAATTCACCGTGCGCCGTCTTTGGACATGGGACTAAGCCCAGTTCAAGCATTTTCGTGATACCAGGAAAATGGTCCTCTTTCTTGAACCGATGTTTTATCAAGCATAATGGCCTAAGTGGAGCCCACCTACTCCACCCAAGGGTTCTATCAATGGACACGCGAACGCAAACCGGAACAGAAACAAAGCATCCTCGACTACAACGAAGCCAACTGCCTCACAACGCGGGTGGTATAAACGGCAAGGGATGTGCGATTTTCCAGCGCTCCAGAAAACACACCACCGGCACCGCGTGATCCAATCTTCAAGTAATATCTTGCAGATCGATTGTTGGTCGTACTTGAGGCCGCGGCGAAGTAAAGATACACATGGCCCAATGAATAGCCTAAGAAACTGCTGCTCTAACAAGATGGTTTTGAAAAAATATGGAGATATGAAATGCTTTCACAGTATTGTCAGGTGTGTAAAAAAGAAGATCGGACAGCGAAGCTAACCGTTATCAATGAGGCTTCTCATCTAGGCGGTGAACCCGGACTCATTAGATCACTTCAGCTGTGCAATCAATGTCGCAGCAAATATGAATCCGGAAGCCTTCGGTTGACACCAACCCAGGAAAGAGACTTCTCAACTCAGGAACCGCGAAGCATTGATCTGAACAATGAATAGAACTCGAATTAAGAAGAAGATAAGTCCATGGGATCTTAAGAAGGGGGACATCGATCGCTTCAACGGTAAAATTCTAGAAAGAGAATTCATTTTTTCTGGGATGCATCGCCTTTATACAACAGCTTACGAAAAAGATGGAGCGCAGCTAATCCATCTAGACAAGAGCGGTCCAACTCCTACTAGAGGCAAATTTTACCATCATCACTTAACCATAAATCGTCCTCACCATTTGCGTCTACTTTCCAAAAGTCTTCAGCGGCTTGCACAAGTTATTGGGTGGCCGGCGGAAACTGAATTAGGCCTCGCTAATCTATTGACGGTCGATTCCACATCTGGCAACGGTTCTAAAGAAAAGAAGCTGCGGCAGATCGCATTAAAACGACTTCGAAGAAACGAGAAGCTCAAGAATGAACTAGAGGAATATCAGGCCAAGCTTGCCGAGGTTACTGAGCTTTACAGAGCAAGTAATCTTCCGAGATTTCGGAAGTCTCTTGATGCTTTCAAAAAATTAGTCCGCGGATACCTCCCTGAAGGGCGTTACCAGAAATTTCTAGCTCATAGAGAAAATACATGGATTCTTGGGCTTGAGTACATAGCCGTGAACAGGCACAGCAAAGCCGGCACGACAGGGTTCCCTGACTTTGTTCCACAACGTTTCGACGGGTTTCATGACGTTATCGAATTTAAGAAACCCTCTGAACCTCTTTTTCAACTTATTGGTGGGCATTTTAGACAGTCAACTCCTTTAAAAAACGGACTGAGCCAACTGATGGATTATCTGGAGTTATTTGACCGAAATCCTAAAGGGACGGACGAACTTCAAGCACCCCCGGATAAATATCGTCCTAACGGCCTATTGATCATCGGAGAGCTGCGGAACACTCCCAGCCCGCCTAAACTTCGAGAAGCTCTGCGCAAACACAATTCCTTCTTGCAACGCATTGAAATCGTGACCTACGACCAACTTATCGACCAAGCCACAAACGTCTTGAAACAAATGGAGGAAGCACAAGAATCTTGAACCATGAGATGCCAGTCAGGAAACATCCAGAGATACTTTTCTGCTCTACCTCTCGCTATCGTTTTCTATAATCTTCAGCATTCCTTCATCCTCTGAGATTTTCCCTTGAGCTTGAAGCTTAGTGATTTGAAGCCCAATTAACTCGCGCAATTGACCGCTTGTGCTTTTAAAACCAAGAAGCCGCGCGATCGTCGTGAAAACTTCCTGCTTTGTTGCACCATGATTAGCATTTAACAAAGCCAAAATCGCCGCACGAATTTCTGCAGGAGCAATCATTTCTGGTTTACGGAGAGTTGCAGAGCAAACCCATTCTCGATTACGGGGAGAAATTTGCACTCCTGGAATTAGTAAGAAATCCTCTTCCCGTTCACATTTCTTTGCAGCAAGAAGAGACTGAATTCCTTGGGTCACAGCACTCTGAATGCGCGCTCCCGTACGACCAAGGTTCCATAAATTGCGGATGCGTATAGTTACTTCGTCTTCGTGAATAGGGCCTTCTCGCTCGACAACGCGAAAAATGATTTCTGACATTTCTTTTGTCGAAATTTTATGAGCACCTTTATTGCGTGGAACCTCAAAGTTGGATTCCAGATAAAGCTCAAATTTAATACCAAAATGCTCGTCGTTACCTTGTGCAGTCACTTCTCGCAGGATTTTTTCATCTGAGGAAGATTCGACTGACACGGTTTCAATTTCCTCGGAAAGCCTTCCTGTAGTTCGCTTCACCCGCTCGATCGATTCAGCAATTTTTCGAAGTTGATCAGAAGGATGTTGAAACCAATCTGTGCTCCAAACGCGATGAATAACCCATCCATGATCTTCCAAAACAGCTTGCCGCAGTCGATCGCGATCTCTCGCAGAGCGAGAAGAATGGTAAGCTGCACCGTCGCACTCAATTCCTAAAATGTAACGACCACGTTGTTCACGATCGACCACAGCGAGGTCAATAAAAAAACCAGCAAGTCCAACTTGAGGATGAACTTCATAACCAAGAGATTCCACAGCTCGACAGATCGCTTCCTCTAGCGGCGATTGCTCTTCGAGGCCTGAACGTTTTGCAATCGATAGACGACCGGTCTGTGCAAAAGAAAGAAAAGCTTTCAACGCTGCCACACCACGACCCGAGGCCCTTTCTAGGTCAATATCATCCGCAGTAATTGAGGAAAAAACTTCGCAGCTTTTTTTGGCACGCGAGATGAGAACGTTGAGCCGCCTTTCCCCTCCTTCATTGCTGAGCGGACCAAAGCGCATTGCCATGTACCCGCTAGAATTGCGTCCATACCCTACGGATATAAAAATAACATCACGTTCATCACCCTGAACACTCTCAAGGTTTTTGACAAAGAAGGGTTCGGTCGGATCACGGGAAAAAAATGCTTCGAGTTCCGGGATCTCGCGGCGCAATAGTTCAAGTTCATCCAATATGGCCTGCCGTTGCCGAATCGAAAACGTGGCAACACCTAGACTCAATGTCGGCGACTTCCGAGCATGTTCAACAATTGCTCGACAAATCGCTTTTGCTTCAACTCGATTAGTTCCTGTACCTCCAGAGTCAAAAACACCTTCAGGAATATGATGAAACTTCAGCCCTAGGCCCGCAGTAGCCAAATATGGACTTGGCACGATAAATAGCTGACTCTCATAAAATTCATGATTCGAAACTGCGAT
>CAZMYG010000138.1:0-7799 GCA_964570465.1 uncultured Planctomycetales bacterium | reverse complement strand
GCGAAGAGCTTTCTTCACCGAAATGGAAACCGCAAATGCTAGCAATGAGTGGAATCACGGATTGCTATCAACCAATAGAACGCCGGCTCAAAATCACGCGGCAGTGTTTGGAAGTACTTTTAGATTTCCGAAATCCTGTGGGCATTGTCACAAAGAACGAATTGATCACTCGAGATGTCGATTTGTTAGGAGAGTTAGCAAAATATCAGGCGGCTTCCGTTTTTGTTTCCATCACCACACTCGATGAATCTTTGGCGCGTGTACTCGAACCTCGCGCTTCGCAGCCTCAAAGACGTTTGCATGCCATCGAACAATTAACCGCTGCCGGAGTGCCCACAGGAGTACTTTTCGCTCCATGGATTCCAGGGCTCAATGACGAAGCCATGCCTGCCGTTCTCGAAGCCGCCGCCAAAGCGGGCGTCCGCTCCGCTGGCTACTGCACTTTACGTTTGCCCTATTCAGTAGGAACTCTCTTCGAAAATTGGCTCACAGAGCATTTCCCCGATCGAAAAGAAAAAGTGATGCATCGCATTCGCGCTTTGCGAGGCGACAAAATCTATGATTCTCAATTCGGAAAACGCATGCGCGGTGAAGGAGTGTTTGCAGAGCATTTTGAGCATTGGTTTCGAGTAACCACGCGTAAGTTAGGCTTCAACAAATCGGATCGCGCACTGTCTGCCAAACACTTTCGCCGTCCTGGCGGCAAACAGCTGTCCTTATTCCCCTAAGCTCCCTCCAAATACCTATTTACAACATTCTAAATATCCTGTGATACACTTAATTGAATTCCGGGATTTGCCTTTTTGGAGTGGTAGTCATGGCTATCCCAAGTTTCGTTCTTGCTTTTACACTTGTGTGGAGTTTGATTGGTTCCAATCCCCTGACTCCAAGCTCAACGCCGGTCGGAACGGCGGGCCCCAATATCACAAAAGCACCTACGCCGAAAAAACCCTATCTGGCCTCTGCTCCAGCAACTCCAAATGTTTCGGGAATTGTCTCAGCGACGAACCACGCTCCTGTTGCTTTCAATTCTCAATATTTACTCCAGGTCAACAGACCCGCAATGCTCACGATCAAAGCACAAGATTTTGAGGACAATACTTTATGGTTTCTGATTACAGCGTGGCCTGCACATGGAAATCTCGACAGCATCTCACTCGAAAGCAATGAAAGCTCTGCTCGCATTCAATATTCACCACAACAAGGTTTTCTCGGTAACGATCAGTTCTCTTTTAAAGTTTGGGACGGAGTTCAATTTTCGAACACAGCAACTGTAAATATCCAAGTCACAAAAGCTCTGTTGCCTTGGATGGAATGCAACGATCCGATTTCTCCTGCAAATATTTACACTACAAGTTTCTGCCCTTTTCAAATTCCAAGCCTCAACATGTCGATTTACGACGTGACTCTCGCAGGACTGCAATCTTGGGTCGAAGTCACTGATCAAGCCGTCGTTACGACCTTAGTCACGAATTGCGCAGATCTCTATCCCGCGTTGATGGCTCAAAAGCCAGCGGACATCAATATTATAGGAGGGATCAAAACAGCATCGGCACTTCCCATCGGCGCTCAGGAAGTGGAAGGCCAAGTCGGCGCCTATACTTGGGATTGGGGAAATTTCGATTATTCGGCCTACAACTACTCTGATCCAGCTGGATGGCAGGCCATTGCAGATGCGGCGGTATGCATTCGTCAAAACACCGGAAACAATATTGTTGTTTTGGAAAACGAAGCCGCGCTGACACCTTTTTATGATGGACGGTTATTTACCGACGCAAACGGCGATCAAATCCAAGTGATGATGGATTACATTCAGCTCCGCAATTCGCTACAGCCACTCGCTGCTACTGGAATTGAATTCCATTTTTGGCTACCTCAGTACTATCCAGAATATGGAGAAGGCAACAATATTCACGCGGACACCACCATGTTCATTCAAAGCATTCTCGATGTGTTGCCCAACGCAAAATTCCTGACCAATTACACCGCGAGATATTATTGGAGAATGGATCGCGAAGGAGTTTGGCGCGATGGAATGGTAAATCTCGTTGGCAATCAATTCCGCGAAACGCTTTGGCTGGCGACGGACACAACCGAAGGCTTTGGTGGCTGTGAACCCGGAATGGGAATGAGACAGTACACGACGACGGAAGCCTTGGTTTTGCTTGGAATTTTGCCGGACACTTTGCCTTGGCACCCTAGCTGGGGTCCTGTTTACTCCGACACTGTTTTGATTTTTCCTAACGGAAATTGGATTCAGACGGCCCAGGAGTTCAATAATCTGCTACCACCCTTCGCAAGATGAAAAGGTATTTTTATTGTTGTTTTGTAGCTGAGTTCATTCTTGCTCTTCGGTGTGCCAACCAGCCCAGAAAAATTGCAGGACCCCAACTGACTCCAGAATAGACAAACACAACCGCCGCAATGTTTCCTTCACTTTTCGTAAGAAAATACACCGCGAGAAACAAACTCAAGAGCAAGCTCAAACAACCGCCAATGGTTGACAGCGTTGCCAATTTTTTTGCGAGACTGCTATTTCCCCTCGCAACAAAATAAGCCATCACCCCCAAAAGAGCCGCTCCCCAACCGATGATCAAAACTACAAGAGCAATGAGCAAAGGCATGAGATCCAGATTTCTAGGGCAAGCGATCACAAATGGCATGTTCTCTTATCGGATTCGAGCAATCCCCATATTAACGGTGAAAACTTTCCACGAGAAAGTTGAGAATCGAGAGGGTATATCCCTTGCATGCGCATTGTTCATCTCAATACCAACCTTCGCTGGGGCGGCGGGGAGAATCAGCTCTTCCATTTATTACAAGGAACAAAAGGAGGAGAGTTCTCTCCTTTTTTGCTCGCGCGAGGACGCGGGGAATTGATGCGTCGTGTGAAAGAAACAGGCATCGAGTCGGCACCTTTTGATTTTGTATTTCGTTATGGTCCTCTTGCAATTGGGCGATTGGCTGGACTGCTTCGAGAAAAAGAAGCGCGCATACTTCATGTGCATGATGGCGAGGGAGTTTCTTTGGGAAGTCCCGCCGCTGCATTGAATCCGCAAGTGAAGCTCGTCGTTCACCGACGCATCGCGAGTCCGATGCGAAACAACTGGCTCACTCGTTGGAAATATTCTCCTAAACGGGTCAGCGCCTATGTTGCGGTTTCCGAGTCGGCAAAAAAATCACTGATTAACTTTGGAATTCCTGAGGAAAAGATTCATCTCATTCCCAGTGGTATCGATCTGGAACAATTGTCGCCCGTCGCCGATCGCGCGGCTTTACGCAGAGAACTGAATCTTCCTGAAGGAATTTGGATTGGCACGGTCACCACATTAGAGGCGAAAAAAAACAATGAAACCTTTCTGCAAGCCGCCGCGCAAATCGGAGAAAAAATTCCTGAAGCAAAATTCCTTTTGGTCGGTGATGGACCACAAAAAAAACAACTCGAAGGACTCGCTTTCAGTCTTGGATTGAAACCAGATCGATTTCATTTCGCGGGTTTTCAGGAAAGGGCTGCGCGTTTCACAGCCGCTATGGATCTTTTTCTTTTTCCCTCTCTTCTCGAAGGTTCGCCGGGTGCCCTGAAAGAAGCGATGGCACTCGAAATTCCTGTGATTGCAGCCAATGCCCCAGGGAATCAAGAAATTGTTCGTGATCGACTGGGGATTCTTGTCCCGGCTAGCGATGCCCAAGCCTATGCTCAAACCGCCGTTTTGCTTTTGCAAAATCGAGAAGAGGCTCAAAAACTGGCAAAGGCAGCAGCGGTATTCGTGCGGGAAAACTTTTCGATGCAATTGCTCGTGGAGAAAACAACTGCACTCTATCGGAAGCTCACACAAAATTCCGGCTAATTACGGAACGACAATAATCACTCCCGCTGCTAATCCAAAAAATTCCACGACATGAATTTGAATGCCGGTTTGCGGATCCAGAAAACCGTTGTTAGGGAAAAGATCCTCTCGTAACAAAGTCGCATTGAAATAATCCGTCACGGTGGTATTGCTAGGATTAGGAGTCATGTCGATCAGTTTTGGCGAGGGAGAAACACGGCCCGGAGAAAATTCGCGGGCGTAGTTGATCAAAATTCCTTGATCGACATTTTGCGCCTGGCTTTGCTGCGAGAGATAACTCTCAAAACCGATGGCCTGACGGTTTTCCAAAAAAAACCAATTGGGAATTCCAGAGCCTTCTACATTGCGCAAAATTCGAATCGTTTTGATTCCGTCGACGGTTTGCAACGGATCGAGTAAAAAACCATATTCGCCGGGTGCATCTACCGTGACCATATGTGCATCATCAATCCAACCCAATTGCCATTTCTGAGGAGCGCTGAAATGTCCGTGAAAACCGCCCGACATGCCATCAAAAGGATTGCCGTATTCAATTGTGCTGCATCCGGTATTGTTCGGCCGGATCACATCCGCACCACAATCGAGCGCGTTACCATGTCCTAGTCCCCATGCGTGGCCAAACTCATGCGCCACGACTTGATAGATTTTGATTACACCACCGCTACTCGTATTGCCGCTTCGAAAAACGGCTTCAAATTGCAAATTTTCGCCTGCTAGGTTGGTGTAATTCACTAAACCTAAAGCAGAGCCGCCACCACAACACCCGCAACCTGTTCCCTCTGGAACGAGCGCAACGAGACCTTGATACAAACTGAGATCGATCCCGTAGCCTTGCTCTGCAATCGAAAGTGCTTCGGGAATACCAAGGTTTCTAAAATTTGCTCCGGGAAAGTTATTGCTGCAATAGAAAGAAGAGTTCTGGGAAAGTGTGATCCAATCGGCAGTAGTTCCAACAACCGAGAGTCGACCATAGCTATTTTCTTCAATGAAAGTATTCAAACTTGCTACGCTGGGAGAAAAGAAAACTTCATTGATTTGTTCAACAGTAAATGGCTCGCTGGGTTGATTGGGAAAATTCAGCATCAGTACTAGCACGTGATAATCGCTATGGGGATTGTCTGGAATTTCTGGAGTATCCGGATCCGGAAAAGGGTTGCCAGGGGGAATTCCGAGTTGCGGTCCGTTTTGATCAGATCCGTTCGAATTAGTCCCCCAACCCAAATCCCGATTTTTCACAGCGGAATTCGGTTGATGTCCTTGGCCAAAGGCCGTCAGTTCATTGAATAAGAGTAAAAAGAGGATGCAAAATTCCCTGGAGATATTCATCTTCCACCTCAGTTTTTCTTGTTCTTGAGATTCTGCGTTGCTTTCGAATCAGGAGAAAGAGTTTTTCGCCGCTGAACTACTATTTCACGCAAGAGATATTCAATTTGTCCATTCACACTGCGCAGCTCATCCGCCGCCCATTTTTCAAGCTCGGCCCAAAGTTTGGGGTCAACACGCAGTAGAAAAGACTTCTTATCCTCCATGCAAACTCTATTGGTAAAGAGTTCCCGTGTTAATCACCGGCTGCGCTTCGGTTTCGCCGCAGAGAACGACCAGTAAGTTACTCACCATCGCTGCCTTACGTTCTTCATCGAGCTGAACCACTTTCTTCGCAGAAAGTTCCTGCAAAGCCATCTCCACCATCGAAACAGCTCCATGCACGATTTTCTGCCGCGCGGCAATGATCGCCTCGGCTTGTTGGCGACGAAGCATGGCGCCTGCAATTTCTTGTGCATAGGCCAAGTGAGTCAACCTTGCTTCCTCGACAACGACTCCCGCTTTACCTAAGCGATCTTGCAATTCCTTTTTCAATGCTTGGGAAACTTCTTCGACTCCACTTCGCAAAGTGGTTTCTCCCTCTTCGCTGTGATCATAGGCATAAGAATTCGCCAAATGCCGAACTGCCGTCTCACTCTGCACACGCACATAGTCTTCGTAATGATCTACTTCAAAGAGAGCTTGAACCGTATCGTCAACACGCCAGACAACCACGGCAGCGATTTCAATGGGATTGCCGTTCTTGTCATTGACCTTGAGTTTCTGACCATCCAGGTTTCGAGCGCGTAGAGAAACGTGCAACTTGCTCACCTTGCTCAAAAATGGATTCGCCCAGAAAAAGCCACTTTTTCTGACCGTTCCTTTGTATTCGCCAAAAAGAACCAAGACGCGAGCCTCGTTGGGTTGCAGGGTGAAGTGGCCAATAAACATCACGATAGAAAAAAGGGCTAGAAGTAAACCGCCAATGATGCTTGGAACGTGTTGGTGATTGTTTGCTCCATAGATGAGCACCCCAACCCCGGTAAAGAGTAAAAGCAGGTTCAGTCCTAACATGCCCCAACCACTGCGCGCAGAAACTGGTTTTTCCTTCTGATCGAACACGGTTTTTTCGGCGTTCATATTTTTTCTCCTGAATTTGATAGATATCGAAGTGATATCATAATCATAGTAACGAATCGAAGTCAAAATATTTTGCTTGCGTGAGCAATTGCTGGGCTAAAATCTCCCCTTTGCCAATGGCCAAAAAGGTCTTCATTACACGACCCATTCCCGAAACTGGAATCCGCAAACTGCAAGAAGGCGGCTTGGAGATTCTCCAAAGAGATTTGGATCGCCCGATTTCTCGGCAGGAATTGTTAGAAGGAGCGCGTGAGGCCGATGCTCTTTTTTCGCTTTTAACCGATCGACTCGATCGAGAGTTTTTCGAATCGGCAAAAAAACTAAGAGTCGTCGGACAAATGGCAGCGGGACTCGACAACATCGACATTCCAGAAGCAACGAAGCGAAAAATCTCGATTTGCCATACTCCTGGAATTCTCACTGAGGCGACGGCGGATTTTACTTTTGCGCTCTTGCTTGCAGCCGCGCGACGCATCGTTGAAGGCGATCAACAAGTCAGAGAAGGACGATTTAATGGCTGGGGCCCCAATATGCTGCTCGGCTCTCCTGTGTACGGAAAAACCTTAGGTATTCTCGGCATGGGACAAATTGGCGCTGCTGTGGCTCGCCGCGCGCGTGGCTTCGACATGGCCGTTCTCTATACCTCTCGCACGCGAAAGGGCCGGCTCGAATCCCAATGGGGCATTCAGTGGCAGCCGCCAGACACCATATATAAGGAGGTGGATTTCCTCTCGATTCACCTACCTGGGGGGCCAGAAACCTTTCACCGGATCGGCGCCAGAGAACTCGGGCTTATGAAAAAATCCGCAATACTCCTCAACATGTCCCGCGGCGGAGTCGTGAATGACAGTGCACTCGCTCAAGCCTTAAAAGAGAAGCGAATCGCCGCCGCTGCGCTCGATGTGTTCGAAGGCGAGCCGAAAATTCATCCGGAACTGTTGAAACTCGACAATGTAATACTCGCCCCTCACGCTGGGAGTGCGACGGGCGAAACCAGGAATCGCATGGCGGCATCCGCTGCCGAACAAATCGTTGCCGTGTTGGCAGGAAAGAAACCTGCCCACTGCATCAATCCGGAGTTATTGTCATGACCCGAATCGCATTTATTTGCACGGGCAATTCCTGCCGCAGCCAAATCGCTGAAGGATTTGCTCGAACGATGGCAAAAGAAGATGTCGAAGTGTATAGCGCCGGAGTCTCTCCGATCAAAATCAACCCGCGCGCCATTGCCAGTATGAAAAATGCAGAGATCGACATTTCTTCTCAACGCTCGAAAAAATTGAGCGAGATTCCCAAGGAAATAGATTATGTGATTACAGTTTGTAGCAACGCAGAAAAACTCTGCGCGGACATGCCCGCAAAAATGGAAAAGCTTCACTGGGATATACCCGAGCCGATTGAAGACGGAGGCGAGGTGCTCGCGGCCAGCGAATATCGCCGAGTCCGCGAAATGGTCCGAGTTCACGTGCAACAGTTTCTCAAAGGAAGGAATTTACTCAAAACATGACA
>CAZMYG010000137.1:0-7967 GCA_964570465.1 uncultured Planctomycetales bacterium | reverse complement strand
ACCTCGCCAAACACGAGTACTTTTCCAGGTCCAAACACGTCGGAAGGCAGCCAATAAAACGACGGCCAATCGATGGAAAGTCGTAAATCGCTTTCGGATTGCTGAGAAAAGCCGCGAATCGATGAACCATCGAAAGTCAGATTGTCATGGGATTTGAGAAGGAATTTCTTGTCGTAGTCGAGCATGTGTAGACGGCCTTCGAGATCGGTGAAGCAAACCGTAACGGCTTTGATTCGTCTTTCTCGTTCGAGATAAGAGATTCGTTCTTTGCGAACGAGATCCGGATTGAGTCGATCCAATCTTTGCTGCTTGGATTCGAGATTCATCCTCTCGAGTTGATCGTAGGGGATTTCGAGAAAGTCTCGTAAAGGACCCGAGCTTGTCGTTTTTTCTGTCATTTTTGGCGCCGCCTTGATTTCCATCGATTCCTCCTTTGCCTCTGTGTGACCGTTCGTTGACTATATTTCGAGCCAATTAACATAAAAACTTGAAAATTTAAATTATTTTCTAGCTTTTTAAGGAGAAGTGTAGCCCCAATTGATAGAGCTACATGCGCTCTCGCCACCAGGCCCGACAGCCTTGAGGGAATAGCAGTAGGCTTGCCCGGGCTGAACGCCGGTGTCATTGAATTGAATGTGATCGGCTGGGATTCCCGTCACGATAGCCTGAGAGCAGGGATTGTTGTTACTAGAGCGGTAAAGCGTATAGCTCGCGACATTTCCCCCGCCAACTGGCGCTGACCAAGTCACTCGGATTTTGTTTGGGAAAGTAAAATCACTAGCCTGAATATTAGTGGGGGCGTTTGGAGCATTTCCACCTGGTCGATATCCCACATTGGTGGCACTGCATACGCTATTTCCTCCTGGACCCACACTGCGAATCGAATAGTAGTAAATCACGCCTGGTATCGCATACCAATCTGCAAAGCCTGTGTTGTTCGCAGGCAAAGTGGCAATCAAATTTGAACAAGAGTTATTACTCGTCGATCGATAGATTCGGTAATTTGAAATAGGCCCGCCGTTGGATGGGGGAGACCAAGTCATATGAACCCAAAGCGGAAAACTTCCATTGCCGGCTGAAAATTGCAGTGGAGTTTGTGGAGCTTCGAAAGCAGCGCGACCTAAAACGACGGAACTACAGGAACTAATCCCACCCGGTCCTGAAGCTTTCAAAGAATAGTAGTAATTGGCACCAAGAGTGACATTCGTGTCTTCCCATTGGGTGACCGTGCTAGAAATTTGGGGAATCAAAACTTGTGAGCAGGCGTTGGAACTCGAACTTCGGAATAGTTGAAGATTCGTGACGGGGGAGCTGTTCGAAGAGAGATTCCATTGAATGCGAATCTTGCCAACAAGTGTCTGACTTGCTTGGAGATTGATCGGTGCGAGGGGAGCTGGATAACCCGCCGCGAAACCAGAATTGTTGTTGCTGCAAGGACTCGAATCCTCAGCGCCAAAAGAGCGGATCGAATAATAGTAGAGTTGATTTGGAGCTACGGAATAATCATCAAAGGAGAACACATTTCCAGGAATCTGCTCCTGATACACCGTTGCGCAGCTATTGTTATTCGTTGAACGGTAGAGTTTGAAATAGTTCGGTTGTGCTGAGGAAGCAGGCAAAGACCAAGAGACACGAATTTTGTCTGGATGAGTTCCGTCTGTCGCGGACAGATTGGGAGCTGCGTAGAGATAACCCGCAGTGCCCGTTTCAATTTCACTACATTCACTCGGTCCGATGTGACTATTTGCCCTCATCGAGTAGTAATAAACTTCTCCCGGTATGACCATGAAGTCATCCCAATACTGTGTATTCGGTTGAATATGATCCCGCAGAATCGTCGCGCAACCTTCGTTTTCGGTGGAGCGATATAGAGTGAGATCCGTGATCGGAGTTGAAGAACTAGGCAAAGTCCAATGAACTCGTATTCGATCTTCAAAGTTCAGATCGCTCGCTTGCAAATCTTCTGGTGGGTCAGGAGGTAGCAGGTAATAGCCAGCATCTACGTTACTACATCCACTATTTCCTCCTGGACCAAAAGAACGCAGCGAATAATAGAAGGTTTGACCGGGCGAAATGTTCGCGTCTTCATACCAAGTGGAATAGGCGCTTAACGTAGCAATGGGTTGCGCAAAACATTGGAGATTGTTTGACCGCCGATAAAGTCGATATCCAGCAACGGGACCTGCTTGTTCGGGAGGCGACCAACTAATCGTGACCGAACCCATATCACCATCCGTGGCGCGTACATTTTGCGGAGGGAAAGGGAGATCGCTGAAAACCTGCGAGCAATCGAGAGGAAAGTTCCCCGAGCCATTGGCAATCGAAGTCACATAATTTCTTTCGAAGGCGAAGCCTTGGAGATCTTTTCCTTTGGCGGTCATGGAAAGAGTGTGGATTCCTCTGGGCTCAGAAATCGAGAGCGACTCCGTTCTCAGACCTCGCCACTTTCTTTCTATTTTTTCAGAGAGGCTTTGTTGAGTTTTTGCCTCGAGAGAAAATTCGATCTCTTCTTCTAGCAAATTTTGTGCGTTGCGATTTTGCGGAATGATTTCGATTGGCGTTCCCGCGTGATAAATCTGGCCTGTGGGTAAAGACAAGTCGATTTGAAATGGACTTTGAAATCGCAAGATCATGGCAAAGCCTTGTTCAGGATTTCCCGTCGACAAAAGAGTCCACGAGCCTGGGTATGGTTGATTGATTTCGAGACGATTCGGGACGATGTTCTGGAAAATCGGATGTAAGCCTGCTTCAGATTTTTCGAAAGCAAACACATTTCCCATCGGATCCAGCAATTGAAAAGACATCGATGAATCGCTGGCTAAAACTTCACACTCGATTTTTTCAACATCCGATTCCATCGGAAAAGTCAGAGCATAAATTCCTTGATTTGGGATTTTGCCGCCTCGAAACAGAAAATCTCCACGTAAAGACACAGGCTCACGAGCAGGATTTCTGGGAGGCCCAAATGTTGCGCCAGCAGCACCTGTTTCCCAGAGAATAGAAATGTATTGCAACGCTTCTTCAGCAACCTGGACATAACAATCGTTTTGAGAGCCAAGGAGATTGATAAATGGATGACCCATTCGAATAGAATCGTGATCCAGCTCGTGAAGATCTGGTTCTTGATCATCAAAAACGAGTCGATGATGTCCGTCACTCACACCTTCGTCGTTATAAGACCAAGGATGATGAGCGCTGGATCGGCAAACGAGTCCGTCGTTTTGTCCGCAGCTTGTGAAGATGAAGGAGCCGCCAACCGAAAGTCCGGATAATGCAGGTCCCCAGCTCGTTCCCGCAAAAGTATAGAAACGCAGCGCTTCATTTCCTGGCAAAGCATCTGCAAATTCGCGATAAAGCGCACAATTTGCGGTTTGTAAAAACTGAGTCCCTGGATCGTTGTAATGGAGGATTTCTGAAAGCCACCCAAACCAAGCGGTTTGCGCGAGATCTGCTAAAGGGCTACCCCAATGCGGAGTGCTTAGAGTCACGATGGTTTTGACCCACTGATCTGCACCAAGAAGAATCGAAGCGTAGGTGGAATCGAGCCCACCTTTGCTGTGCGCGATGATGTGAATTCTTTCCGCTCCCCAGTATTGCACGATGATTTCAATTTGCTGGCGAAGCAAACAGCCATTGTCAATCGAATTGGCTGCCGGACCGCCAATCGCATCCCACAGATCTACAAAGAATGTCTTATAGCCCGCTGCATAGGCCGCATCTAAGAAATCGTTTCGCCCGTGATAAACCGTTTCGCTCCACCATTTGCCAGCGTGTTCATGCAAACCTTGAACAAAAAGCAATACAGGTTTTTGCGGATCCCAATTCGGCGGAGTCGGACCTTCATAGATATTTCGAGGCAAACCGGTGTTAGGAATGGCTTGTGGGATTGGCGCGTGAGGAAGTGGAACAAAGCTAGAAGCGGGAATACAGATGAGAGGGTCGGGATTCGCTCCGGGTTCTTGTGCAGAGAGAAGAGGGGAGAAGACAAATCCCGCAGTGATGCCAAACAAAGAAATCCCAGTTGCCCATGCTCTCGATGTTTTTTTCATCGAGCGCGAATCTTAGTGAGCGATCAGATCAGTTCAAGCTTGGGAAATTTTTTCCCTAGAATTAGAGTGGAATTCACTTCAAACCAATTTTCTAACACGCTGGCATAAACCGAGCGAAAGTCGGTGGTAAAGGATAGGTCCCCATTTTCTAGTTGATCGAGTCGAGGGGTTTTTCCATGTAGACCTGGTTTTAGTTTTGAGCCCAGCAAGAAAAGAGGAGCGGCAGTTCCATGATCTGTCCCACCAGAAGCGTTTTCTTCTACGCGACGGCCAAACTCAGAGAAGGTCAGCAATAGCACTCGCTCTTCGAGTTTTTTCTCGCGCAGGGAGTCAGCAAAAGAACGCAGCCCGTCTCCTAACTCCTTCATGAGATTTTGGTGTCTACCAATTTGCCCCGAGTGGGTGTCAAAACCTCCAAGACTTATGTAATAAATCCTCGTCCCTAGATTGGCTTCGATGAGTTGAACAATTCGCGAGAGCTGCTCGCTTAGAGAACTCTGTCTTGCGGCTCGACCCAAAAATCGCCCGCGACGTTTTTTGCTATTGGATTCGCCGAGCGCTTTGCGAATTTCTCCGGCACTTTGTTCGGCATCAGCCGCGGCCTTTCGTACGGAGTCCAGCATTTTAGAATCTTTGTTTGGCGAATTTCCGTTTGCAGTTTGCTGGAGTTTTTCGAAAAGCTCTTCAGCATCGGCGTTGCTGGGATCGGAGTTCCAACGTAATTGCTCAGGTCGATCAAAACAAATCGGACGAAAGTTTTTCCCTAACAAAGCGAGCGGAGTTTCTCCGGTGAGAGACAGAGCAGAACGAGGGGTAATGGGGGAGTTTTCCTGCGCACAATCTAGATGTCGACCTAGCCATCCATAATGTTCGCGTTGAGTTGGATCGGCACAGGCCCAAATATCCGTGCTAACAAAATGAGAACGATTGGGATTTGGATAGCCCGCACCTTGCACAATGGCGAGTCGTCCTTCATCGAAGAGAGATTTCAAACCCGTTGCCGAGGGATGTAAACCGAGTTCTGAATTGCATGGCAGTACCGAGTTCGCTGCGATCGCGATCTTAGGGCGGAGCTTGTAATACAAATCATCCCGATAGGGGACTAGCGTGTTGAGCCCATCATTGCCGCCGGCTAATTGCAGCACGACAAGAATGCGATCGTTGTTTTGGATTTTGGTTTGTTCTTGGAGAAATGCGGATGTGTGGCGGAGGAAATGAGGGGTAAAGAGTCCAAGCCCCGCAAGCTTCAAGCTCTCTTGCAACAGTTCGCGTCGTGAAAAGGATTTCATTTATTTGCTCCGCAACTAGGACAATTGGTATTCCGGCATACTGAGAATCAAATGAATCAAGCCACGCACGGCAGTCGCCGTTTTCGAAGAATCCGAATTCACTTCTTCTGCAATTTTTTTGAAATGTTCAATCAACATCGCACGCTGTTCGGAAGACAAAGGATGCTGAATCAAACGATCAAGAAAATGAACGGTGACCCTCTCGGCATTTCCCAAAGAATATTCGCTGAGTATGGGTTGCGGATTAAACGGCGCTTGGCTTTCACTCGAATCGCGCTTTGCCATTTCCAATTCCTCCGGGAGATTTTCCATTTTGGCAGAAATTTTTTCTCGTTCTCGATCGAGTTCCACTCCGTAGAGCAAATCTTTTCCGAACTGATAGCGTGCGAATAAGCTCGAGGCGTCAATCCAAGTCAATCCACCATCCCAGCCTTTTACATTGGGAGGTTGGAATAGTTCTTGGCCCATCTGTGAGAGCGCGGTCACAAAGTGGGGCGCGTTCTGCGGCTGAATTTCTAAGAGTCGGAAAGTGCCCACGACGAACTCGACGGGGCTTTTGATATTCTCAAAACGCAGCGACTCGTTATAAAACTCTTCGGAATTGAAAATGGCTCGAATCAGAGGCTTAAGCTCGTAATTGCTTTTGCGAAGAACAGTCGCTAATTCGCGCCGCCATGCCGGCGAAGCTTCTTTCGCTGCAAAAAATTTCCACAATTTTCCGGCAATGAATTCCGCGCAGGCCGGTTTATTCAGAATGATTTCTACTAAATCCTCCGAGTCGAAATTACCCTTCTCGCCCAGCACTTTTTTCGTCGCTTCATCATGTTGTCGCGGGCGCAGTTTGGATTCCCCACTTTTTTTCTCCACACTCCAGCCTGTCAGTGCGCGCGCCGTTTCTTGAATATCTTTCTCTGTGTAGTTGCCGACTCCCATGGTGAACAGTTCGAGTAATTCGCGTGCGAGATTTTCGTTGGGCTTGTCCTTGAGATTTTGATCGGCGTCGAGATAGCGCAGCATGGCTGGGTCGCGAAGGATTTCAGAAAGAAGAATCCGGAAATTGCCGCTCGCATGTTTTCGAAGCAATTCGTTTTGGCGATAGAGCATTTGCGCGTCCTTCACTTCGCGCATACCGCTTGTGAAATGCCCATGCCAAAAGAGTACGAGCTTTTCTTCGAGCGGACGTGGAGTCGCAATCATTCGCCGCAGCCACCAATCGCTGAGATTTTGAAATTGAATTTGATTATTGAGTCGATCAAATTTCGCCATGTTTTCGCGCTGTTCTTTTTCCATTCCGCGGAGGGCTTCAAATACTTCAGGGACTTGGCGAAAGACATTAGGGGCGGGGAAATCAAAGGGGATTTTTTCATAGTCAAGCAACTCATTCACGGCGACGCTTTTTCCTACGCTGGCCAAATGATGTATTTGCGATGGAGTTCCCGAGAAACCGGCTCGACGCAAAAAATGTGCGGCATCGGATTCAGTCCAATCGGTTTTTGCCGCTGAACCGGTGCACAAAATAGAGAGCGTAAAAAAGAAAAAGCGGAACATGCAGATTCTCCCAACGGTTTAGGGCCAATCTAACCCCGCTTTGCTGTGGGGGCCTCGGCTTTTTTATTGAGAAACCCGCTCTTCTGCCAATGTGTCTTTTGATGAAATGCCCTATTCACAAAAATAGGATATTGCATTATTATTTCCCTTGGCACATAAACATTGAGGCGGCTTGGGAGGCGAGGTACTCCAGATGAACACGTTTCAAGAAAGCCGTGGGCTCTCTTTACCAGAGTCCCATCACATCGTTCCCCCTCAAAAAATTGAGGCAACAACCGGAAAACTGCGTGACCGGATTAGCATTTACTGGACCCCAGTTCCAGAAGCCCGCGAATACGCCGTTTACCGAAATCTCTCAAACAGCCCAGAATCCGCAGTTCCCGTTGGCATTGTCGAATCCTGTCAATTCGACGATTACACCACGGAAAAAGGAAAGGTCTATTTCTACTGGGTGCAGTCAGTGGGGGATTGGACTGTCAGTGAATTTAGCCGCGTGGAATTGGGTTCTCGTGGCTATCCCTGGGGGTTTTAAAGACTCTTTGCTTCGAGTCGAGCGAGACGCTTTTCGTGTTTGTTAAAGTCTTGAACATTCACTTTTTGTTTGAGATCACTTTTGATTTCTGTGAGAAGATTCTCATGTGATCTCAGGATTCGGTCGTGGGATTGAAGCAAATCTTCATGCGACTTGAGAATCTCGGTATGTAAATCAACTGTATCTTGCAATCGGCGAATGTCTTTCTTGAGATCCAACTTGAGATCTAGATATTGCTCTGCAACAGCTTTGACATGATTGTCAAAGTATTCGCGGAGATGATCCATGTAGCCTTTTACATCTTCGCCGGAGTAACTTGTTTTCTTCTTGGACATGCGGCCGGGAATTTTCTCTTCTTCATAAAATTGGTCAAGATAAATGAAGGAAAAATAGAAAAGAATTTGCTTCGCCACGTGACAAATTTTGCCGCGGCAAAACTCTCCTTTTTCAAAAAGAAATTTCCTAAGAAGGGACAAACGCAAGCTCTCCCTTCTTTCTTCCGCGTTCACGCTCCGGGCCGCCGCCCGCGCTAGGGTTGCAGCGCACGGG
>CAZMYG010000136.1:0-7975 GCA_964570465.1 uncultured Planctomycetales bacterium | reverse complement strand
AAAAGTGTTACCTATGTGTCCGGTATAAAGTGTTACCTATGTCTCGAGTCGTACAAATTCTCGGCTCTTCCCCAAAGACCGGGGCAGGACGAGTGAGTCTATCCACACAGCACCTTCACACGAGGCCTGTAGTTTTGGAAATTACGAAAGCCGAACGCATGTCTGGAGATCATTTTCATCTTGTTGTGTACTCCCTCGGTGATGGAATGCTTCCTATCCTTCGATCTCCTTTCCGTCGATGTGCTTCATCTTGAAATCGAGACGGCCGCGGAAAGAAAGGGGAGCAACGCCACGAGCAAGAGAATGGTTTTCACCTAATCGATCCCAAGGAATCGAACAGGGGGCGGCTCGACGAGCCGCCCCCAAAGGGACTTCGGCACCGTTAAGACTTGACGTGAACCTGAATTGCCTTCGGCTTCGCTTCGTCCCGCTTGCCGACGGTCAATTCGAGCACGCCGTTTTTGAACTGCGCGTCGATTTTCTCTGCGTCGGCCCAGGAGGGCAGACGGAAGGAGCGCCGGAATGCGCCCCAGCGCCGTTCGGCAAATAGATAATTCTCCCCTTCCTTATTTTCCTCCTGCCTCTTCTCGCCGGCGATCGTGAGCACGTCGCCGGTCACGCCGATCTCCATCTCTTTGGGATCGATTCCCGGCATCTCCAAGCGAGCTACCAAGGCATCCTTGGTTTCGATCATGTCGATCGCCGGTGCGAGGTAGCCTTCCTGCGTCGCGAAAAACGAACCGCGGCTCTCGCCGAAAAAGTCCTCGAACAGACGGTCCATGTCCTGATGAAAACGGGCAAGGGGCTCCTGTACGCTGGCGCCCGCTCGCCGCCACGGAATGATATTGACCATGTGAAACCTCCTTTCGTTTTTCATTTGGTCTGTGCGGCATTTTGCAAACGGAATGCCAAATGGATGCGAGGCAGCTCGGCGTTGGCATGGTGTCAGGCTGGCAGAAATCGACTGCCTAGACTGTCAAACCGGCAATCGACTCGAGGATGAGCTCGGGAACGATTCCCGCTTTGCGCAATTGAACATATCCCGGCGACGGCTGTCTTACAGCTCCTGACCCGCCCCTAGAATGTCCAAGAAGGGGCGTGATGATGCTTCGACCTGCCCACGTCGATGCAAGAGGTTCTAAAAGAGTCCAGCCACCCGCGCCATTTATCTGGCCATCGTCTAACGCCGCTCCACGGGATTTTCCGCTGTCGACAGAGCTTTCTCGATTGAATCTCCGCAGGCCGTTTCAAAACTGTCGCGCCAGGTTTTCCCTTCAGTAAATCCGCTGAGAAATTTGCTCAATGAGATCCGACCGTAACAATCATCTAGCCATCGGATCCACAGATAGGCATCGTGATAAAGCTCCGCCGTTCCGTGTGAACCATCCGGAGCGGGCTGATCCATGGCGAAGAGTCGTTGCCATCGCCCCAAAACTTCTGCGGTCGGAGGATTTCGTTTTTTCAACTTTGCGGGATCGGCCGGGCGTTCCAAAAGATCCTTACACAAAAACTCCGCGAAGCCTTCACTGACCCACCAAGGAACCTCGACAGGCGCTCCTCCAAGAAGCCGGCTCGCGAAGTTATGGCCCAATTCATGAACCAGGATTTCCGGGATTTGCATGCCCTGTTGGCCTGGAACCATCGCGTTGAGGCTGCCGAAGAAGTAAAGGATCTGTGCTCCCTCGGTTTTCCCCCACGAAATGGAGCTCGTATTTTCCGCCCACAAAATATCGTCGAAGTCGTCACTCTCCGCCGAGAGATAGATTTGCACGCGAAGGGGAGTCTGAATCCCAAATTCTGATGCCCAATGCAGCCAATTTCGTTTCAAGAAAGGTACAAGTTGCTCGGGCGGTGTCCAGCCCTGCTTCCAGGCGGCATTCATCGAAGGGCCGCAATACAACTCTACGAACTCGGACGAGAAGAGCTTGGCATTTTTTTTGTACCGCTGCATTGCACGCACGAATCGCAATCTCTCTTGGACATAAGTGGATTGTTTTTTCGGATCGGCGAGAGTGAGGGTGTTCTCTGCTTTCTCGTAAAGTCCGAGTTCCTGTTCCAGGTTAGCTTGAAACCCACTATCCAATGAAATCGCTTTACATGCTTGGCCGGGGTCTGCACAAAGGATTTGGTAGGCTTTTTCGGTTTCGCCCAAGGCGTAATAGATCCACGCGAGGGCACATCCTTGATCGGCGTCGGTCTTTCCTTCGGGAATTCTCTCCTTGGCTTGGCGGTAGTTTTTCAATTGCAGTGATTCGTATATCGGGAGGTAACGAGAGGGGGTTTCCTCCGTCGGCTCGAATTGGGTTAGTTGAATCCTACGGATGATGCAAACTCGCGTTGTCTGGGAATCACAGCCCAAGCTGAACAGCGCCACAGCGAGAAACGCACACTTTGGAATTCCAATTTTAAACGGATCTAGCATTACATACCCATGTTGCGTACATATACGCGATTCTAAAAAGTCCCGCCACCCTTGCCACTCTCTTCCCACCTTGCGGCCTCTTCCCAATTCTGATCACGGGTCTTACGATGCCCGAAAAGGACGTTTGAAATTCCTAAACTCCCGAGGACCAATTCCTATGAACATTCTCAACACCGCGATTGCATGTCTTTGTCTCCTTTTATTCAGCAGCGCTCAGGACGTCGGGAAAGCGCCGGCTTATGCCTTCGATCCCCAGAAGCTCGCCTGGCTCGTGGGCACATGGGAAATGAAGGACGGCGAGAAGATCACCGAGGAGACTTGGTTCCCACTCAAGGGCAGCACGATGATGGGTATGTCGCACACGTATACCGCGAAGCGGACGCACTTCTTCGAGTTCCTGCGCATCATGTTTAAGAAGGACTTGGTCTCGTATATCCCCCAGCCGGGCGGCGATCCGCCGGTGGCGTTCTTGATGAAGGAGCTAGACGACAAAGTCGCGGTGTGGGAGAACCCCAAGCACGATCACCCGCAGCGCATTCGCTACGAGCGTACCGAGACGGGGATGACCGCCACCATCTCGCTACTCGACGGAAGCAGAGCCAAGAGCTTCGTGTTCACCCGCAAGGCCGAAACTGCAAAGTGAGTCCTCAATGTACAAAGTAAAAGCATATGGCGTCACATCACCCACATCCGCAATCGAAGCATTAACGATTCCACGTCGCGACCTATTAAAAAACGATATCAAGATCTCCATTCTTTATTGCGGGATCTGTCATTCGGACTTGCACTACGCGCGCAACGAGTGGAGCGAATTTCTGCCGACGATTTATCCCGCGGTTCCCGGGCACGAAATTATCGGTCGCGTGTCGGAAGTGGGCATCGGTGTCAAGGAGTTCAGGGTTGGAGATACGGTTGGCGTTGGCTGTTTGGTCGATTCCGACCGAAGCTGTGCAAACTGCCGAGAAGGGCTCGAACAATATTGCCCCGCGTTTACGCTGACTTATGGGACCGGGGATCCACACGGGACGTCGCCGGGAACTCTCGGAGGCTACTCGCAGGAAATCGTGGTTGATGAAAACTACGTTCTGCGTATTCCTAAAAATCTCAATCTTGCTGCCGCAGCTCCGCTGCTATGCGCCGGAATCACGACGTACTCGCCAATGAAGCATTGGAACGCTGGTCCTGGCAAAAAAGTCGGCGTGGTCGGCATCGGCGGCTTGGGGCACATGGGCATTAAATTTGCCCATGCCCTGGGAGCCCAAACAGTCGTGTTCACAACGTCACCGAGTAAAAAAGCCGACGCCGTCAAGCTTGGCGCCGACGAGGTCGTGATCTCGACCGATCCCAGGCAAATGGAAAAACACGTGAACACTTTCGATTTCATTCTCGACTGCGTGGCCGTGAAACACGACGTCAACGCCTACATCAATCTGCTCAAACGTGACGGCAACTTGACCGTTGTCGGCGCCCCGCCCGAACCGATGCAAGTTGCCGGTTTCGGCCTGATCTTTGGACGTCGCAGTCTTTCAGGCTCGGCGATCGGTAGCCTCAAGGAAACGCAGGAGATGCTCGATTTCTGCGGCGAGCACAATATCACTGCCGACGTCGAGGTGATCGGCGTCGATCAGATCAACAAGGCCTATGAACGTATTCTCAAGAGCGATATCAAGTATCGGTTCACGATCGATATGTCGACCTTATAGTTTTAAATAGGAGTTTCCTATGATGAAGCGAATTGTATTTGTAGCGATAGCAGTATTCGTAACCGTTTCTTTAATCGTGGCCTCCCAGCCGCAGGAAATGCCTAAGCCGCTGAAGGAACACGAGTGGCTGAAACAGTTTGTCGGCGAATGGGACTCGGAAGCCGAGACAGTCATGGTGCCAGGTCAGCCACCCGTGAAATGCAAAGGCTCAATGAGCTCACGCATGCTCGGCGAATTCTGGATGGTCTCGGATGTCACAGTCGACATGATGGGCATGTCTTTCCAAGCGATACACACAGTGGGATACGATCCGAAAACGAAAAAGTACATCGGTAGTTGGATCGATTCGGTGATGAATCACATGTGGTTGTATCAAGGATCTGTCGATGCGACGGGCAAAATTCTAACCCTAGAAGCCGAAGGCCCAAATATGTCCAAGCCCGGAGCCAGCGCCAAGTATCGCGATATTTACGAATTTAAATCGAAAGACCACTTTACGATGTTGTCTGAAATGCAAGGAGACGATGGGAAATGGAATCGATTCATGTCCAGCAACGTAACGAGCCGGACAAAGTAATTACGGAGGACAATCATGCGCGCCGAACATCAAATGGAAATTCAGTGTGAGCCGGAACGTTTGTGGTCATTTATTGAAGAGCCGGAGAAACAAAAGCTCTGGATGAAAGGGCTCTTGGAAAATCGCCCGCTTCAAAACGGGCCTACGGAAGTCGGCAGCCGTTTCCACATGAAAATTAAGGAAGGCGGCAAGGTGGGAGAATATGAAGGCATCGTCACCGCCTATGACCCTTACAAACATCTCGCGATTCGCTTCTGGCCCGTGAATAAACAAAAAGAGAAATCTTTTACCTGCGATTCAAGCTACAGACTGACTTCATTACGCCAGAAACACACGAGACTCGATTATGTTTGCTCGGTGGAGTGCGGGGGTTTTATGAAAGTGATGTCATTTTTATTTGGCGCCTTTATGAAAATGCAGCTCAAGAGCTTCATGAAAGCCTTGAAATCGCACGCGGAGAAACCGGAAACTCCTGTGGGAGTCCGCTAGATGATTAGCAAAACATCCAAGAAGCCGTCGAAGTCCGTCAAGAAGTCTCCCGTTAAGCGCGTCGCTGCAAAACCAAAGCTTCTTACAGGCGGCAATCCTCAGATTGCGAAAGGTGATGGAAATGTTCCTGTTCAGGCCTATATCGCGGCCATGCCAGGTTGGAAACGTGACGTCGGGCGCCAACTCGACGCGCTGATAGTGCGTACTGTGCCGAATGTGCGCAAAGCCATGAGATGGAATTCCCCTTTCTATGGCACCGAGGGCAAAGGCTGGTTCCTTGGCATGCATTGCATCACGAAATACGTGAAGGTTGCTTTCTTCAACGGCACATCGCTGCGTCCTCTTCCGCCCGTCGAGTCCAAGAATAAAGGCACGCGCTATTTCCACATTTATGAAGGGGATCAGATCGACGAGAAACTCTTAGCGAGCTGGATCAAGCAGGCATCAGCGCTGCCCGGTTGGTCGGTCAGCTTCAACTGCTGAACTAACCCGTTTCCCCTTTTAACTTATCTTCTCCACTACTTCTTCTAACTGAAATCGCACCTTGGCCAAACTCGCGGCTTTATCTTGCTCAGAGCGATAGCCTGCAGCGCAGGCGACGATCGTTTGATATCCCTTTTTCTCCAATCCGAGAATTTCGTCGTATTTTGCAGGCTCAATTCCTTCCATTGGGCAGGTATCAATCCCCAGAACGGCCGCCGACGTCATGAAATTGCCAAGCGCTATATACACTTGCAAGCTCGCCCAATGTTTCAAATCTACTTTGGCAGGCGATTGAGTTACAAAGTTCAGCATGATTTTTTTATACCCGTCTAGCGCCGCTGCAGGCGTCGCGCGCACTTCGATAATTCTTTGCACAAAGCGCTCGACATCCGCCGCCGCCATTTCTTTTTTGATCGCAAACACGACGTGATGGGAACACTCAATGACTTGTCTTTGTTTCCAAGAAGCCTCGACGAGCTTTTCACGGATTTCTCGATTCGTGACCACGAAAAATTTCCACGGCTGCAAACCATAAGAAGAAGGAGTTAAAACCAATGCTTCTTCGAGAGCCTGCCAGGTAGGTTCAGAAATGGTCTTAGTAGGGTCAAATTTCTTCGTCGCATAGCGCCAACGCAACGCGGACAGCAAAGTCTCTGGATCAATCGGTTTCATGCGCCCTGTTTAACTAGTTATAAAAAAAGCGCAATGCGACAAATCGGTATTTTAGAATGAATTCATTTTTGATTAACATGCGCCCATGCGATCCCCAGACAATAACCCAAATTCGTTTCGTTACGCCGTTTTTGGTGCAGGCCGCCAAGGCACGGCAGCAATTTATGATCTCGTCAAATTCTGCGAAGCCAGCAAAGTGCTTGCAGTAGAGCCCGATGCGAAACGGCGAAAAGAATCCGGCTCGCGAATGCAAAAACTGCTCGGGAAAGATGCGAAGCGAATCTCATGGACGGGATCTGCCAAAGCCTTAGATCTATTCGGTTTCGACGTGATTCTGAGCTGCGCTCCCTATCAGGCAAATCTAGCGCTCACCAAAATGGCTTTACAAGCTGGAGTTGCCTTTTGCGATCTCGGAGGGAATCCCGAAACTGTTGCCGCACAAGAGAAGCTTGCTTCAAAGAAAAAAATCCCCGTCGTGCCCGATTGCGGTGTTTCTCCAGGACTCTCGAATATTCTCGCCGTTCATTGCGCGCATGTTCACGGTGCGGAAACTGTTGAAGTGCGTTGTGGCGGTTTGCCTTTGCAAATACCCGACCCAAAAGAAAACCCCCTGCAA
This sequence comes from uncultured Planctomycetales bacterium, assembly GCA_964570465.1. GTDB lineage: Bacteria > Planctomycetota > UBA1135 > UBA1135 > CAZMYG01 > CAZMYG01. The sequence continues at coordinate 1,013 of CAZMYG010000136.1, read as the reverse complement.
TATAAACTGGTTTTTAGCCCTTGGGGTCTGATCAGCGAATACAGCGGCCGTGTGCCAGCGATTCGCAATGGCAAACTCAGTTATCTCGAAGCGTTGGGATCGATTGAAAGTTTTGACTCCGAGCATGAAAGCTCGCCCACCTCGAACAACTCTCCTCAAGTCGTTCAATATCTCGCGCGATGCGGCGTGAAGCATTACGACTATATGACCGTGCGCTACAACGGACATTGGAAACTTGCTCAAGGATGGAAAAGCATCGGCTATCTCAAAGGCAACTCAGAAAAAGACGCGCAGCTCGCAGCTCTCTTGGAATCAGATCCGATTCTTCGCTATCACCCAGATCGCGATCGTGATGTTTTGATTTTGCGAGTACGAGGTTCGAAACAAATCAAAAGTTTGCAGCGCAGTTTTGAATATCGATTCGATGTCCCTTCCGATTTGAAAACTCGCTTCGCTGCTATGGAACTTATGACAGCATGGGGAATCACCATCGTCGCTCATCACATGGCCAGCGGACGCGGTAAACCACATGGTTTTGCTACTCCTGAGCGCTTCGTCGATACGGCTTGGGTCATTTCAGAACTAGAGCGTCGACTCAAATCGGTTAGCGCCAAGTAGAACTCGATACATACTAATCCCAACGAAAAGGATCCGGCTTCGGCTCGGTAGGTTCTTTCGCGGCCTTTTCTTTCGCTTCGTTGAATTCGCGATTGAGTTCTTCTTTGCGTTTTTTCATCTCGCCCATGACAGCGCCGAATTTTTTGTCGGGATCTTTCTCGCGAGATTTTTCTTTGTTCAAAATGTCATCGAGACTATCAGCCGGTTTTTTCTGTTCGCTGTGTCGAATGATTTTCCCGCTGCTAGCGTCGACCAGCATTTCCACTCCGCAACAAGGGCATTTGAGAGTGAAATCCTTACGCGCCGCCATGTCAGCAACTACTTACGATCTCGAAGCGGGATGTAATGCTGATTCTTCTTGCCGCGATAATCTGCACGAGGACGAATCAATCGAT
>CAZMYG010000135.1:0-8091 GCA_964570465.1 uncultured Planctomycetales bacterium | reverse complement strand
GAAAATGCCGCGAAGAGAATATTGCGTTCGAGTTTTCCTTTTTCAGAAGCGAGCTGCGATGCGATTTCTAGCAAAGCGGCGGTTCCCGAAGCATTGTCATCCGCGCCATAGTGAATGTCGTTTGAACCCGGAGAAAGGGAATACTCTCCACCTGAACCTAAGTGATCGTAATGTGCGCCAATCACAATGTACTGCGCTTTGGGATCTTTCCCGGGCAACACGGCCAAGACATTGTGAGTGGGTTTCTTGGGTCTTTCGAGTGCAGCCACGATTTTGACTCGATTGCCCAAACGGGAAATCAAAGACTCCGAAATCGACGCGACTAAAATCCCGGAATCTGCGGTGGTTTCGCTATGTACAGAATGCGCTGTAGCTCCAGCACCAGAAGCGGCAGGTTCCGCTGCCTTCGTTGGAGCTTTAACAATCAATAAGGCCTTTGCTCCCGCCTCTTTCGCCAGCTTTGCTAATTTAAATCCGCCTAAAGAATGAGGATTACTAGCATCGTTCAACTCGCGTACGAGAAAGATCTTGCCTTTGCTCTGCGCGGGAAACTCCTTCTTCAAAAAGAGTTCGTAAGCAATCTCTACTTTCTCTCCCTCAGCCTCTCCTGAAGAGGAAAACGCCAAAATCTGAAATTCCTCGCTCGGCGCTCGATGATTTTTTGAATTCGTCGTCCATTCCAGGCGACTGTCTTTTCCAATCACAGGCTTGCTGGTCACTTCGAAGTCTTGCTCGAAACTGCGCCCGACAAGTTTCTCTTCTACTTTTTCTCCAAACGGTTCCAAACCCAAACGCAAAAATTCACTCGCGAGATAGCGCGCAGCGAGATCACATTCGGGAGTACCGGAGAGCCTTCCTTTCAGCTCTTTAGAAGCCAGAAATCGAACATGTCGAACAATTTCGCTATTCGAAACCGTTGTGCTCTGCTGAGCAAAAAGCCCAAAAGAACCCAGGAAAAAGGCGGAAAAGAGAAAAACTTTCTTATTTATTGTCATCGAAGTCCTCATCGCGCTATGTTGCGCTTAGCGTGAAGATTACCCCCCTTTCTAGTGGAAGCCAAGGGAACGCCCTGTTGATTGCAGCCGGGCAAAGCCGAATCCTCATCGATGTGGGTCTACCGTGGACGGATTTACTCGCGCGATTCGATGCCTGCTTTGAGAGTCCTGCAAATCTCAAGGCGATTGTGATTACACATACTCATGCCGATCACATGCGCAGCGCGAGACGACTTTCGGAAAGCTATCGAATCCCTGTTTATGCGAGTCACGCGAGCTTTCGCCATGCTGGGCTCAAGAAAATTGCGCTGAAGAAGCCTTTTGAAACCACCGAATCCTTTCGCATTGGCGATGTCGAGTTTTTCCCGACTCCACTTTCTCACGATTGCGATCCAACCGTTGCTTTTGCTGTAGAAGCGGAGGGAAAGCGTTTTGGAATCGCGACGGATTTGGGCCAGCCAACAGACAATGTCACGCAAACTTTACGCGGCTGCCAAGCCATGCTTCTCGAATTCAATCACGATCGACGGATGCTGGAAGAAGGTCCCTATCCTTTCCATCTCAAACAGAGAGTTGGTGGTCCACTCGGACATCTCTCGAACGATCAGGCCGCTGTTTTGCTGCGTTCTTTACTTCACGAAAATCTAGAGTATCTCGTGCTCGGACATCTGAGCGAAAAAAACAATCGCCCTGAAATTGCCTTGGAAGTGGCGCAGCGAGTTATCCAAGGTGAGGGAATGAACAAAACCGTCGTTCACGTCGCTGCTCAGTTCAAAATCAGTGCTTCGATTTCTTTATAAGTCGGCCCCCTAAGTCATCAAAAAAAAATCCAGAACTTTCAATAATTTGCTGCGTTTCATGGCTTCGTTTTAGGATATTTCAAACAATAAAAGAGGAAAAACATGAAAATGCTTCATCAAGTGATTTTAGGGGTGATTGTCCTAGGAAGCTGCGCGGCAGGACTTTATGCCACAAATGGAAATCCCAAAATCCAGCCTAAGCTGTCGCTATCACCTAAAGACCCTTCCCGAGTTAGCGATTGGTTTGTCGAGCTCGCCCAAGCACGCAAACGCCAGATTGATGAATTGCGTAATTACTTAAGCTCCAGCCGTTTCCCCCAAAACCACGACTTTCCCCAAGCAAACGTTCCCTATTTTGTAGATCAAAGGGGTAGCGCCTGCGCAGTGGCGTACCTTTTGATTCGATCGGGGTACTCCGAGCTCGTCGAAGAAATCCGGAAGACAAACAACCATGTGCGGATTGCAGATGTCCATCAAGGTCCGCTGATCGACTGGATTCTATTTTCTGGATTGACCCAAGAAGAATGTGCTTTGATTCAACCAACGTATCGAGGACCGGGTTTCAGACTAAACAGACCAACGGAGCACGAACGGCTTGCTATGCATTTTCGATCTGTAATCGCCCAGCTGGAAAGAGACACGCCGAAGAGTTTGGCGCTAGCCTTCGAAAGATTGAAACCTCGAATCGAAAAGGAGCTGGTAGGCAGAGTCGTGAGTCGCTAGCACTTAGGCCAAAAGAAAATGAGTAAGGGAACCCAAAGCGGTGCAGTCACAACATCAACGGCTACGGTCACTGGCATCAAAACGGCGCCTTCAACATAACGGAAAGCAGAAGGCGGCACTTCTGGAACAAACAAAAGAGAAGGATTTTGTCCTGGCTCCACAATCCGAATTTTCCCCTTCCAAAGTGAAACTTGAGCAGGAAGAGGAACTTGCTGATCGACCTTCGTCGCAGCATCTGCAATCTTCACGTCCCAATTGTGTGGATCGTAAGCGTTGCGATAAATTTCCAAAGTCCACCATCTCAACTCCGAATAACGCACGGCAGTCAAAATCGAACCCGTAGAAGTCGCACCCTTCACTTCTAGAGATTCCAAATTAGTAGAGTTTGATTTGAGTTCCTCATAGACAAGAGTCGTGAGGCAGCCGTTCAAACTCAGCACGAGCAGCAAGAACACAAAAGCGCGACAAAGAAAGATTCGAATAGACATAGTTATGGGAGCATAGGAAAAAATTAGAGACTAGCTAGAAAAATCGCTCTCGCTTCTGATACATTCTTCTTGCATGAAAAAGACGAAAAACGCAGCAAACAAACAACCCTCCCTCTTCGATGAGGTAGAGAAAAGCCCAACTTCCACTGCCGTTCTAGAAAAACGCAAAGTAGAAAAAGCGCCTAAGGAAAAAGAAAGCGAAAAAGAAACGCCGGCGCGCTCTACGAATACTGCGGAACGCATGGCCAGCAAGCAGAGAGAAATCTCGGTTTCTGAGTTTTTCACCAAGAATCGCCACTTGCTCGGTTTTGATAATCCACGAAAAGCCTTGCTGACTGCTGTCAAAGAAGCCGTCGACAACTCTCTCGATGCCTGCGAAGAAGCGGGAATTCTGCCCGAGGTTGGCGTCGAGATTGTTCCAGTTGCTGAAGAGCGATTCCGAATCGCCATCGAAGACAATGGACCGGGAATTGTGAAAGCCCAAGTACCCAAGGTTTTTGGGAAATTGCTCTATGGCTCAAAGTTTCACACGCTCAAGCAACAACGCGGCCAACAGGGAATTGGTATTTCTGCGGCGGGAATGTACGGACATCTGACAACGGGAAAACCGACGACCATCATTTCCAAAATCGGCAAAGGCAAAATCGCGCATCGTTTCGAGATCACCATCGACACGAACAAGAACATGCCCGTGATTCTCAAAGAAGAGGAGCTGGAATGGGAACGCGATCACGGCACACGAGTGGAGATTGAGCTTGAAGGCATTTATCAAAAGGGCGAGCGCTCGGTCGATGCGTTCTTACAACAAGTTGCCATCGCAAATCCGCATGTGACCGTCAACTATCTCGACCCAGGCGGTGAACGGCATCGCTTCGAACGCGCCAGCGACAAACTTCCCCCGCAACTTGAAGAAATCAAACCGCATCCCTATGGCGTGGAACTGGGAATGCTGATCAAAATGCTACAGGGAAGCAAGTCGCGCTGGTTGAGTGGCTTTTTCCATGAAGAGTTTTCTCGAGTCGGAAGCAAAACTGCGAAGGAGATTTGCGAGAAGGCCGGAATCTCCGATCACGCAAAGCCAAAATCTCTTTCGCCGGCAGAAATCGAGCGATTACATAAGGCCATAGCGCAGACGAAAATCATTTCTCCCCCAACGACCTGCATTGCGCCCATTGGCGAAGAGCAAATTCTCGCGGGTCTAAAAAAAGAAGTCGAAGCCGATTTTTATACGGCGAGTACTCGCCCACCCGCTGTCTATCGCGGCAATCCTTTTTTGGTTGAGGTCGGGCTCGCCTTCGGAAAACCCGGACAGACCATGCAGGTCGACGAGAGTGGAAAAATTCTTCCCGGCAAAAAAAAGAAGGAAGAAGACTCGGGCGAATTGATTGGCAACGCGGAAGAACCGATTCGTTTGTTACGTTTCGCTAATCGGGTTCCTCTGCTCTACCAGCAAGCGGGCTGCGCCTCAACGAAGGCCGTGATCAGCACCAACTGGCGCGCCTACACTTTGCAGCAACCTCGAGGAGCGTTGCCTGTGGGTGCCATGGTTCTGATGGTGCACATCGCTTCGGTTTGGGTTCCTTTCACGAGTGAATCGAAAGAAGCGATTGCCGGCTATCCCGAAATCATGAAGGAACTCAAACTCGCCTTGCAGGATTGCGGGCGCAAGCTCGCGACTTTTGTCCGCAAAGGCCGGCGCATCTCTGATGAGTTCAAGAAGCGTTCTTATATTGAAAAATACATCCCCCATATTGGCCTCGCCTTGCAAGAGATTCTGAAATTGAGCAATGCGGAACGAGATAAAGTCGTCGACACTCTTACTGACACCTTAGAGAAGAGCAGAAAGCTGGATTAACATGGCAAAAGAAAAAGAAGACAAGGGCAGGAAGAAGGCGGCTGCGCTCACTCCCATCGACAAGGTCACGATTCAAGGGATCGTGAACACGGCCAGCGAAATTCGCACGAAGATTGAGAAACAGGGGAAGCCAGAGTTGAAATTCCCCACGCGCTCGCTTGGCAATGTGAAATACGATCCCAAGGAAGGATTTTTCGAACTCGGACGTGGCCGCACGGTACGCACCTTGACTGTCAACACAGTCAAAACCTTCGCACAGACTTTGAAAATGATGTCGCTCTCGAAGGAAATGGTCGAGCAAGATGACTTCGCCACCAAGCGAGAAGCCTATTACGTTTCCAAAAACTGGCAGGAAGCCAAGTTCAACGAGCAGCCCGAATCCGACACCGTCATGGACGACATCGAATCGATGTTTTCTCTCGAAGGTGTCACCCGCGAGCAATTGCGTTTCTATCCTGAAGAACACGGCGGCACGGTCGTTGGGAATTTAATCGTCGTCGATCGCGACCCCGAAACCAACGATCCCGTGCGCACCGATTGCGCGAATATGGGCTCAGGCGGCTACACGATTCCACACTCAGTCGAGCATTTGAAATTCGAGAGCAAGGCGGAGTTCGTTCTCGTAATCGAGACCGGAGGTATGTTTCAGCGTTTGAACTATCACAAGTATTGGCGCAAGGCGAATTGCATCTTGGTAGAAATGGCTGGAGTTCCGACACGCGCGACGCGGAGATTCATCCGCAAACTTGCCGACGACAAAAAACTGCCCGTCTACGCCTTTGTCGACTGCGATCCCTATGGAATCAGCAATATTTATCGAACCTTGAAAGTTGGCTCTGGAAACGCAGCACATATCAATCGCTTCTTTTGTGTGCCGCAGGCGAAATACCTCGGCGTGACGCCTCAAGATATCATCGACTTCAAACTTCAAGACGCCACTCACCCACTGCAAGACGTCGACGTGAAACGCGCCAAGGACGCGCTGAAGAACGATCCCTTCTTCAACAAACATAAAGAATGGACCAAGGCCATTGAACAGTTACTCGGCATGGGCGTTCGCGCCGAACAACAAGCCCTCGCCAAATGGGGACTCAACTTCGTCATCGAGGAATACCTGCCCAAGAAGATGAAGCAGACGGAGAAGTTTTTGCCCTAGAACTTCCTTTTGTCAGACAAGTTTTCCACTATCATGTTTTGCCTCCCTAGTCGGGAGAAAACTCTCACGGAGAAAATCATGAGCCTTGTTCTGTCGTTGATTCTGTTGTTCGGTGCCGGCGAAAGCGCGGAAGCGAGTGGAAAATCGGGTTGGGAATCGATTGCCGATCGCGTGGTGAAAAAGACGCTGCCGAATGGTTTGCGGATTTTGATGCTCGATCGCGGCGAAGCGCCGGTCGTTTCCTTTCATACCTATGTGGATGTCGGCTCTGTCGATGAGCATGTAGGCATAACCGGCGTGGCACATATGTTCGAACATATGGCCTTCAAAGGCTCGAGCCGAATCGGAACAAAGGATTGGGATAAGGAAAAGGAATTGCTCGCTACGGAAGAAGCGGCCTATCAAGCCTGGCGCGAGGCAAAGCGCGGCAAAGACGAAAAGGACATCGCCGCAAAGGAAGCAAGCTTCCGCGCCGCAACGAAAGAGCTTGCGAAGTGGATTGAAGGAGAAGCTTTTTCGACTGTGATCGAAAAAGCAGGCGGTGTAGGTCTCAACGCTTCGACCAGCGTCGACGCGACTCAGTATTTTTATTCTCTCCCGGCAAACAAAGTAGAGCTCTGGGCTTGGCTCGAATCGGAACGTTTTGCAGATCCGGTTTTGCGCGAGTTCTATAAGGAACGCGATGTGGTGAAGGAAGAACGTCGCATGCGCACGGAATCTTCTCCGCAAGGTCAGCTCGTCGAGGCGATTCTCGCGAGCGCTTTTCTCGCGCATCCCTATGGACAACCTACGATCGGATATATGTCCGATCTCGACTCATTGAGTCGCGCTGAGGCCGAGCGTTTCTATCAGGAACATTACTCTCCCGAAAAAACCGTGGTCGCCGTCGTGGGCAAAATCGATGCGAACACGATTTTCCCGATGCTCGAAAAATACTTCTCACGAATTCCAGAGAACAATGCGAGCCAACGAGTCGTGACCATTGAACCGGAACAGCGCGGCGAAAAACGCGTTCGCATCGAAACTCCGGCGAATCCCATTATTGTTTTGGGATTCCATCGTCCTGCTTGGGATCACGTAGATGATCCGGTTCTCGATCACGTTTCTGAGATCCTAGGCAGCGGACGTTTTTCACGACTCTACAAACGACTGGTCAAGCAAGATCAAATCGCCGTGCAAGTTTCGACTTCCTCGAATTTCCCCGGAGGCAAATATCCTTCCCTCTTCGCAGTTTTTGCGATTCCCACTCCCGACCACAGTGTCGAGGAATGTGAAACAGCAATTTGGGAAGAGATTGAAAAACTAGCAACAGACGGTCCTAACTCCGACGAAATGGAAGGCGTGAAACGTCGCGCGAAAGCTCGATTCCTCGGCGGTCTTGATTCCAATGCCGGACTAGCTCGTTCGCTGTCTCGCTACGAAGCCTTAGCGGGTGATTTCCATGCACTGTTCGAGCAAACCGCGCGGATTGAAAAAGTCAGCGTGGAGGATGTCAAACGCGCCACGAAACAATACTTCATCAAAAAGAATTGCACGGTAGGCACTTTGGTGAAAACTCCAATGAAGGGAGCAAACTAGTCATGAAGAAACATTTTCCTCTATTTGGTATTGCGGTTCTGAGTCTCGCCTGTGCGGCAATCGCTCAGGATGGAACGAAGGGCTATCGAGAATTGAATTATCCTGCCCTTTCGAAATTCACTCCCCCAGCTTTGGAGAAAATCGAACTTAAGAATGGGGTCACTCTCTATCTCATGGAAGATCATGAGCTGCCTTTCATTTCTGGAGCTGCGGTTCTGAAGACTGGTTCCATTTATGAACCCGAAGAAAAATTGGGTTTGGCTTCGATTATGGGCACCGTCATCCGAACGGGGGGGAGTGAAAAATTCCCTGGAGATCGTATCGACGAAGATCTCGCGAAGATTGCGGCCTCGGTGGAATCCGGAATTGGCCAAGACTCCGGATCTATTTCTTTCCGCTGCTTGAAAGAAGATTTCTATACGGTGTTTGAGGTTTTCACCGACTTGATGCGCAACCCGAACTTCCCGCAAAACAAAATCGATTTAGCCAAGAAAGA
>CAZMYG010000134.1:0-8261 GCA_964570465.1 uncultured Planctomycetales bacterium | reverse complement strand
AAATGCCGCTGTACCCTTGTGTGTCCCTGTTGTGCAACATCGTACTCTCCTAATCGATTCCCCGGTCGTACGGGAATCCTTTTCGTCTAGTTCATTTTAAAACTTCAATCAAAATGCAATTTCCTAAAAATCACATACTCAGAACGCAGTGGCCCTATTCTGGGGACACAAAAAATCTCTTTCTCTTAAAACATCTATAAATACTGAAATAGACACGGCTTGTGGAATGAAAGGCGAATGAACATTTGATTCTTCCCCCGATTCGCAGTACAAGATTCGGCCCATGCCAAGCCTAGGTTCCCGCGTGAAGAGTTCGAAAAAGCAAAAGAACAAAGAAATCGTCTCGGCTACTTTGCCGCGAGTCGGAGCGAAGCAGTCGGTCTATCATCTCAATGTCGCCAAAGGAGATGTGCATCCCTATGTCGTGCTCGTCGGCGATCCGGAACGGGCGCGACGGGTAGCGCCTGCCTTCTTTGAGAAAATTGACTGTGAGCGCTCGCATCGGGAGTTTGTCACGATTTCTGGTCGCTATCACAATGTTCCCGTCAGCATCGTGGGAACAGGAATTGGTTGCGACAACACGGAAATCACTTTGATTGAATTAGCACAATGCGCTGACGAGTTGACTCTCGTTCGTGCGGGCAGCTGTGGCGCGCTGCAAGACGAAATCGAAATCGGCGATCTCATCATTAGCTCTGGCGCCATGCGCTTAGAAAATACATCTCTCGCCTATGTCGATCCCGGTTATCCCGCGGTTGCTCATCATGAAGTAGTGAGTGCTCTCGTGAACTCCGCTCGCGAAGCAAAAGCTCCTTATCATGTAGGAATCACGGCAACGACTTCCGGTTTTTATGCAGGACAGGGCCGCTCGGTGCCTGGTTTCCCCGCGAAGGAACCCGATCTCGTACAAAAAATCGCCGCGCAAGGCATTCTTAATTTCGAGATGGAAGCTTCTACCTTACTTACACTCGCTTCGTTGCGAGGCTTCCGCGCTGGTGTGGTCTGCACGGCATTCTCCTCGCGCACTCGCGATCGCTTCATTACTCCCGAGGAACGCAAAGCGACTGAAGATCGCTGCGTGCGTGTGGCGTTGGAAGCGCTTCGCAAACTCCACTCAAAGGATCAAACAGAGAAATGAACCAAGAAAGTTTGCTGGGATTTCTAGGGATTTTTGTTTTTCTCGGTCTTGCTTATTTATTGTCTACCAACCGCCGCGCGATTGAATGGCGAAGCGTGGGGATTGGACTCTTGCTTCAAGTCGTGCTCGCTCTATTTGTTTTGAAAACCGAGTTTGGCGAAGAAATTTTCTCCAAAATCAGTGAGGGCATCACTCAATTGCTCTCTTTCACGGCAAAAGGAAGCGCCATGGTCTTTGGGGATAAGATCATCAACGAAAAAGCGCTCGGTTTTATTTTCGCCTTTCACGTCTTGCCGACTGTGATTTTTATTTCGGCCTTTTTCACTTTGCTCTACTACTTCGGCGTACTCCAAGTCATCGTGAAAGGCATGGCTTGGGTAATGATGAAACTGATGAAGGCCTCGGGTGCAGAAAGTCTCAACGCGGCGGCCAATGTTTTCATGGGCCAGACCGAAGCGCCACTTATCGTGAAACCCTATATCGAAAAGATGACCCTATCCGAATTGCTCTGTCTCATGATTGCTGGGATGGCGACCATCTCCGGGGGCATCATGGCCGCCTACATCTATATGGGAATCGACGCGAAGGCGATTCTGACAGCAAGCGTCATGGCAGCACCAGGCGCCATTGTGATTTCGAAAATCCTGATGCCAGAAACCGGCGATCCGCTCACACGCGGCGTGGTTCGAGTTCAAGTTGAAAAAATGGATGTCAATTTTGTCGACGCGCTGGCGCGCGGTGCCAGCGAAGGGATGAAGCTTGCAATCAATATCGCCGCAATGTTGGTCGCTTTTCTCGCTTTAGTGGCATTGATCGATGCTCTGCTCGCTTGGATCTATCCTGGGTTTTCACTTGGAACTTTGTTCAGTTGGATTTTCTTTCCCATCGCGCATTTGATTGGAATCAACGGAACTGATGCACCCCATGTAGCCAACTTGCTTGGGACAAAGCTCGTGCTCAATGAATTCGTTGCCTACGCGAATTTGATCGATCTACAGAAAGCACAGGCGATCACTTTACGCTCCCAGCTCTTGGCAACCTTCGCTCTCTGTGGCTTTGCCAATATTGGTTCCATCGGGATTCAGCTCGGTGGAATTGGTTCCCTTGCACCCAATCGACGCAGCGATCTGGCAAAAATCGCCTTCTTGGCACTTTTTGGCGGCTTTGCCGCTTCGCTACTCAACGCCTCCATCGCTTCGCTATTAATATGATCATCGCGCAAGCTAACGAACTCGTCACCCGCGCGCGCGCCATGCGAGCGCGAGCGTATGCTCCCTATTCAAAGTATTTCGTAGGGGCCGCAATTCTTGGCAAAGATGGCAAAATTTACGAAGGCTGTAATATTGAAAATGCTTCTTACGGTGGAACGGTCTGCGCGGAGCGCGTTGCTGTCTTCAACGCCGTCGCTGCGGGATGCCGCGAATTTCAAGCCATCGCCATCACAACAGGGGGAGAAAAACCGGCGCCACCATGTGGATTCTGCCTTCAAGTACTGTCCGAGTTTTCGCAAAACTTGCCGATCTTGCTTTCGGCACCTACTGGCGATGTAGTACACACCGATTTAACAAAACTTTTGCCTTTCGCTTTTCACAAAGAAAGCCTGTCATGAAAATCTGGGCTGCGCTGCTATTCGTTTCCTGTTCGGCGATTCCCAAAACGGCAGATCAACGCACCCAAGTCGACTGGATTGTGAATGTCGGTCGACTCGTCACGATGGATTCACAAATGCGCGTGCTCGAGCCGGGAGCGATCGCGGTTTCTGGTTCAAAGATTCTCGCCATAGACAGCCCTGAAGCCATTCGCTCGCGCTACTCGGCAAAACAGAACATCGACTCCCCCAATTCTGTTCTGCTGCCAGGACTCATTAACACTCACACCCACGCCGCAATGACCTTATTCCGCGGCTTTACCGACGGACTTTCCCTAGAAGATTGGTTGCACACAAAAATTTTCCCCGCAGAAAAAGCGGGAGTCACTCCGGAGTCTGTACGAGTAGGCACGAGACTAGCTTTAGCCGAGATGATTCGTTCCGGAACGACGACTTACTGCGACATGTATTACTTCGAAGAAATTGTCGCGGAAGAAACGGAGAAAGCCGGAATGCGCGGGGTGTTGGGACAAACGGTGATTGGCTTCCCGGTTGCCGATGCGCCCAACGCAAACGCTGGGCTCGCACGCACGGAAGAGTTTTTCAAACGTTTCAAGACGAGTTCTTTAATCACCCCGGCAATCGCTCCCCACTCAACCTATACACTCGATGGCACAACTCTCGTGCAATGCCGCAGCCTGGCAAATCGATACGAACTGCCCCTCGTCATTCATCTCAGTGAAACTCGCAACGAAGTACAGGATGTTGAACAACGTTTTGGAAAAACTCCAATTGCCTTGGCGAATTCTCTAGGACTGTTCGAGGGAAAAACCATCGCAGCACACACCGTTCACCCTACTCACGAAGAAATAGACTTACTCGCCAAACACAAAGTGGGAGTTGCTCATTGTCCACAAAGCAATATGAAGCTCGGCTCCGGAGTTGCGCCAGTTCCCGCTTTGCTCAAAGCGGGCGTGTCCGTCGGTTTGGGAACTGACGGTGCCGCAAGCAACGACGATCTCAATCTCTTCGAAGAAATCGATTCCGCTGCCAAACTTCAGAAAGTCGCAGCACTCAGCCCCACCGCTATCGATGCAAAGACCGTCGTCGCGATGGCAACCATCGGCGGGGCTCGTGCATTAGGTCTGGATCAAAAAATTGGTTCGATCGAAGTCGGCAAGGAAGGGGATTTCGTATTACTCGGCGGTTCTCGCGCAGGACTCACCCCACAAGGCGATCTCTACTCTTTTCTCGCCTACATCGCCAAAGCAAGCGATGTGCATACCGTTTTCGTTGCAGGAAAAATTCTTCTTCAAGATGGTGAACTCACGACGATCAACGAAAAAGAAACGATTCGCTCGGTGCAACTCTGGCGTGATCGCATCGAAAAAGCGCTCCGTTCTTCGCTCCCTCAATAGTTCTAGAAAGTATTGTCTTTTGTTCTGCTGCATCGTTAACATCCGCCTCCTTCATTCTGCAACTTTTTAAAAACCGCTAAATTTTAGGAGAAGAAATGGCCACAACATTTCTCACCTTGTTGGTTACTTTTCTCGCCAGTCTCCCTTCGAACTCACAAAACTCTTCGATTGTCTGGAAAGGATCCACGACTCAACTCTCGCGTCGTTCCTCTGCTGAAACTGCGACACAACTCGCCGCGTTCGCCAATCAAGGGAAGCGTCATATTCTCGTCCAATTTGAACGAGGCCTACAAAAGACTGAAATAGAGTCCCTAAAAAGTTCGGGACTCGAACTTTTGCATCCACTGGGAAAACATAGTTATTTTGCCGCAATTGCGCCTAATTCGCGCACACAACAGCTAGCTGCTTTCTCCGCGCTACAGTTTGCCTCCCCGATCGATCACAAATGGAAAATGCATCCGCGTATCGAAAAGAATCAAATTCCAAAACATGCCATCGTGAATGACAACAATTCAGAAAATCCAAGGATTGCGCTTTATGCCCTTTTCTTTCGTGATGTGCCGCTGATTGGCGAAGCAACAAAACTCGTCGAGAAACACGGTGCCAGCATCCGTGACTATCTGCCTTCTGTGAATGGAATGGTTGTCGAAATCGATCGATCAAAAATTGCCGCTTTATCTGCAGAAGATGCGCTGCTTTGGTTAGAGCCGCCATTACCTATTTTAGGAGTGAACAACGACAGCAATCGAACTCTCACCCAAGCGAACACCGTACAGGCTTCTCCTTATTCCTTAACTGGTTCCGGAGTCTCTGTCATTGTCTACGATGGTGGAAATGGCGATTCGACTCATCCCGATTTTGGAGGAAGACTCTATATCCGAGATTCGGCAGGACTCGCAACACACCCAACGCACGTTGCTGGCACGATTGGTAGTTCAGGAACACAAAGTGGCGGAGTCTATCGCGGCATGGCCACTGCAGTGACTTTGCAGTCTTACGGATTTCAAGGTTCTGGTGGCGGGATTTTTCTCTACACGAATCCAGGGGACTTTGAACAGGACTACACCCAGGCAATACAGAGTTACAGCGCCGATCTCGCCAATAATTCTATTGGCACCAATATCTGCGGGAATCTTTTCGACTGTGATATCGCCGGCGACTACGGAGTGATGGATCAAATCATTGACGAGACTGTGCGCGGTAGTTTGGGAAACCCTATCACCGTCGTTTGGGCCAATGGTAATGAAAGAGGTTGTAGTCGATGCGTGAATGAAGGGACACAAACAACAGAAGGCTATCGTTCCGTAGCGCCTCCTGCTTGCGCAAAAAACCACATTACAGTTGGCGCCGTTTATTCCAACAGTGATGTATTGGTGGGATTCTCCAGTTGGGGCCCTACTGATGATGGTCGTATGAAACCAGATCTTGTCGCCCCCGGTTGCCAGAGTGATGGAGATTTTGGAGTAACTTCGACAGGGCCCGGAGGCACCTATGTCGCCATGTGCGGCACTTCCATGGCTGCACCTACAGTGACTGGTTTGGTTGCTCTGATGCTGCAAGACTATCGCAGTCATTTCACCAGCCAACCAGATCCGAAGGGTGCCACGGTCAAAGCTTTATTGACTCATACCGCTCAAGATATTGAAGCCACAGGGCCCGACTACAAATCCGGTTTCGGCTCGGTTCGCATCAAAGATGCCATCGATTACATGCGATCGAACAATTACGACAACTTCCTCGAACACTCCATCGATCAGGATGAGAGTTTCAATATTTGGGTGCGTGTCCAATCTGGTGACACGGTGATGAAAGCAACGTTGGCCTGGGACGATTACCCCGCCACCCCCAACGTAGAGTTGACACTCGTCAACGATCTCGACCTTCGAGTTTTTGATCCAAACAATGTATTGCAATATCCTTGGACCTTGAATCCAAACAGCCCTTCGTCAGCTGCTGTAAAAACTGGTCCAGATCGGCTCAACAATATCGAACAAGTCTTGATCAACAACCCCGCTGTTGGGCTTTGGAGAGTTCAGGTACGAGGCTATAACGTCGCTGAAGGGCCACAGACTTTTTCACTTTGCGTTTCTCCAAGACGTACGCGGGACTGTGACAACAACAGTCTCGACGACGAAGCGGAAATACTCGCGGACCCCGACCTCGACATTTGTGGTTCCAATGGTTTGCTCAATTCTTGCGAGGTCGATTGCAACAACGATGATTTATGGGATTCCTGCACGATTTGGAATGGACTTACACCGGACTGCAATGGCAACGAAATGCCCGAAGGCTGCGAAACCTACCACGACTGCAACAATAATATGGTCAATGACAATTGCGATATCAAAAACGAAGTCAGTGAGGATTGCGATGGAAACTGGATTCCCGATGAATGTACGAGCAATGGCCCCAACTGTAATGAAAACTCCATCCCGGATTCTTGTGAAATCGCACAGGAGCTAGTGCCCGACTGTAACCAAAACGGCATACCGGATTCCTGCGACATTGCCAATGCCACGAGTTTCGACTGCAACGACAACGATATCCCCGACGACTGTGAAACCGACTGCAACAACAACGACGTACCTGACGACTGCGATCTCGAAGAAGAAACAAGCGAAGATTGTGATGGAAACGAGATCCCTGACGAATGCGATCGAAGTTTGAACATCTGGGTCGCGGGAAATGCGAGTGAGGCATTTTTAAATGGCATGCGCAATGCAGGCCATCAAGTCACCAAAGGCGCAATTCCCGACGTCCTGGATAACTACGATGCGTTGATCGTCGCTCCTAACTCCGGCTGGGGATCTTATTACACTACTTTAGTGGACAACTATGTCTACTCCGGAGGGAATCTCATTTGGATACAGGGAGATCCCGCGACTCATAGCTATTATGGTTCGGCATTTCCTGCGACAGCGCTCTCGGGTTGGGAACTTCGCAATAACACTACAATTATCGAAAGCCAGAGCCCATTGGTGCTGGGCTTGTACTTCATTTCTTCTTTACAAGGCTATAGCACGACGCCTACTTTGAAATCGGGCGCAGAAACGATTAAGAGCTGGATCGTCGGCAGCGTTCCCATGGAAGTACTTTATAGCTACGGAAGCGGGAATACGCTTTGGTTCAACGATCAATGGGCTTGTTACAACCCACATAATTGGGCGGGCGATACGAGCTATGGAACCGCGTTAATGCTTCATGCTCTTTCGTATCTCGGTCGTGGCGATTGCAACGGAAATGAAGTTTTGGATGTTTGCGAAACGGATTGCAACAACAATGAAACTCCCGACACTTGCGATGTCGCAACGGGTTCAAGCCAGGACTCGAACTCTAACCAGGTTCCGGATGAATGTGAATTAGTGGCCCCGACGGCAGCTTCCGAAGGAGGTCGCTATTTAAAAATCACTCCAGGAAACAACCCTTATCAAGTCGCCATACAAGTGATTCGTGTCAATGGAAGTTGTTCCCCTTTCTACGTGCAATCCAATGGCTTGCTTGGAAGCAGCCCGGTTTACAAAACTCCCGCAAACTGGGGCACTGTGTATGTGAAGGGCCCGGAAATCGTTCCATCGAAGAGTTATCAAGTGCGTGTCGTTATTTCTGGAGGTTTTCAATCACCGCAAGTCACCGCAACCACTCGCCCTTGGGGAGATGTCACAAAAGATAACTTAGTAAACTCCGCAGACATAGACTGTGTCATGGCAGCCTATTCAGGCAACTATCAAAACTGCAGCCTCCAAAGTTCTGACATTCATGGAACGACTCCAAACGGGCTAATCAACCTTGACGATATTCTTCGCGTATTGAATGCGGTTGGAGGAACCCCTTACCCATACACCGACCCGTGCCAATAAGCCGGGATTGAACCCTTCGCTTGGGAAGCCGCGCTGCGCAGGCGCGTAGCGCCGGAGCAGCGCGGCCAATCCGCTCCTGCGGAGCGGTTTGCCAAGCGCATTCGCATGTCGATCCCCGCCTCTCCTAGTAACCGCAAATGGCGTGGGACAGTTCTCTTTTCCGTTTCTTGGGACGGCTTCGCCGTCCCAAGAATCGGAAAAGAGAACTGTCCCTCGCCATTTGCGGTTGGTGGGCAAGGCCGGGATTGAACCGGCGACCC
>CAZMYG010000133.1:0-8286 GCA_964570465.1 uncultured Planctomycetales bacterium | reverse complement strand
GCGCGGGCGCGACCCGGGAGCGCTGGGCCGTGAGAGGGCTTGTCCCCAGGCAGCGTTGATCAGCATAAACGAACTGGATGTCTTTTCTCATAGAAGTAGCCAAGCCCCCGTAAAGAGAATGTTTGCCAAAGCCAGAGGAATCAAAATTTTCCAACCGATTTTCATCAATTGATCAAATCGAAATCGCGGAATCGTCCAGCGAATCCACATAAAAAAGAAAAGGAAAAAGCCTGTTTTTGCTGCGAAGGAAATCACGCCTAGCCACCAAGGCGTCGAAGCGAGTGGAATTCCCGGAACGAGTGGGCCACCAAAATAGAGAGTGGTCATCATCGCCGACATGGTGATCATTGCGGCATACTCTCCAATGAAATAGAGAGCAAAGCGCATGGAAGCATATTCGGTATGAAATCCAGCAACGAGTTCTGCTTCGCATTCGGCAAAATCAAAAGGATGTCGATTGGTTTCTGCAAAGGCTGCTGCGAGAAAGACAAAAAATCCAATTGGTTGTACTAAGATATTCCAAAATCCCTGAGCCGCTTGCGCTTCAATGATGGAGGGAAGACGAAGTGATCCAGAGACGAGAATGACGCCAACTACTGCGAGCACTAGAGCGAGTTCATAACTCAAAACTTGCGCAGAGGCTCTCAAACCACCCAGAAGAGAATATTTATTATTCGCCGCCCAGCCGCCCAAAATGATTCCGTATACCGAAAGTGAACTGATCGCCAAGACATAGAGCAAACCGACTTCAATATCCGCTCCGACTAGCCATCGTTGTTTTCCATCTGCAGTAAAGAAACCTCCAATCGGTACGGTCGCAATCGTGATCAATGCTGGCACTGCAGCAAAGAGTGGGGCGATGCGAAATAAAACTGGATGCGCTCCTTGAGGAATCGGACTTTCTTTGAAAAGAAATTTGATGAGATCGGCGACGGGTTGCAACAGTCCCCAAGGTCCGACTCGATTTGGCCCAATGCGATATTGAACCCAGGCAGCAAATCTTCGTTCGAAAAAGGTAAGCACTGCAGCTGCGCCTATCACTCCATGGAAAACCGCAAGGGAAATTCCTAAGTCAATCAGAACCCAGGTCCAGAATCCCCATTCCGAATGGCTCATCGTTTACCTTTCGTGGGGGTGGAAGCTACTGGCTCCTTCTTCTGGATTTGTTTACGCAGCGATTCAAACAGTTCGGAGTCAGAACGAGTGCCGGCAGGGGCTTTCAGTACTGAAGCAAATTTTTGAGTTTTGCCATCTCCATTTGTAAACGTGCCGCGCTTCTCAGCCCAGTTCCAAGCGGGGAGAAAAATATCCACGCCGGGGCAATCGGCAACTTTTGTATCTTGCAAAATCAAAGCCTGGGCTTGAGCAAGAGATTCTTGAATCGTTGCGTCGAGTAAGTTCCATATATTTTCGCCGGCGAAATAGAAGCCACTCTTCTCTTTGAGATGCAGAGGAATTTCTGCGGCGAGCATAGGCTTAAATCCCAAATCTTTAAGCCCGCGTTGATTTGGCCCCAACTCACCTGTGTAGAGAACATGGTCCGGAGTTTTAGGATTTGGAATTAATACATAAGGAGAAACGCCAAGCACGGTACACAGTTGAGCAAAGACTTTTCCCTCTTCATTACTGAGATAGGGACTCGCAATCATATAGAGTCGATTCCGAGCATATTCGGTCAACAATTGTGCGCTTTGAGCAATTCCCGTTTCCCAGCCTTCGTCAATATAGTCCTCATTTTTCCAGTAAAGGATTTGTCGAAGGCGATTATTTTCGTTGAGTGGATCAAAACCAAATCGTCCGATATCGCAGATCCAATGTTTATTTACTTCTGCGTTGTAGCGCGGACGAATACGTACCACTTTTCCCCGATGCGCTTCGACCGTGATATTGCAACCTCTGGAACAGCCGGGGCAAATCGAATCCGCTTTTTTCAAATTCCACACGCGTGCTTTGAAACGGAATTTTTTCAGAGTTAACGCACCGACGGGACAAATATCTGCCAAGTTGCCTTGGTAATTGCCATGCAGCGCTTCGTCTTCAAAAGTCCCAATCATGGCGTTGGGACCTCGAGAACGAACAAGAAGTTGCGCGTCTTTGTCTACCTCATCGCAGAAACGAACACAGCGAGTGCAAAGCACACAACGTTCCTCGTCGAGAAGAATCACAGGACCGAGATCGACACGTTTTCGGAAATTTCGTTTTGGATCTTCGCTGCGGCTTGCCCCTTGTCCTTCTGCATAGGTGTAGTTTTGCAGAGGGCATTCCCCAGCCTTGTCACAAATGGGGCAGTCAAGCGGGTGATTCTTTAGAAGAAATTCGAGAACGCTCTTACGAGTTGTATGTACCGTCGACGTGTCTGTCCAAACCTGCAAACCAGGAACGCAATCGGTTCGACAAGAAATCGCCAAGCGACGCGGAGCAGGTCCGGGACCTGCCACTTCGACCTGACACATGCGACAAGATCCAACTACCGAAAGTCCTGGGTGATAGCAAAAACGCGGAACTTCAATTCCCTGCGCTGCACAAACTTCAATGAGCCTAGCGCCTTTTTCCACTTCCAAAGGCTTGTCGTTGAATTGAATTTGAATTTTTTCGCTCATCGGCTCACCGCGGCCTCTGTTTTTTCAATGGGGCAGCCTTTTTCTTGTACATGGAGCAGGAATTCTTCCCGGAAATATTTCACTGCGGAGAGCATAGGGATCGCAGCTCCTTCCGCGAAGGCGCAAATCGTTTTTCCTCCGGACATATTGTTTGCCAGTCCGTTCAAGGTATCCACATCCGCTGGGGTTGCTTCACCGCGTTCGAGTCGATGAGCAATTTCATAAATCCAGTCACAACCCATGCGACATTGTGAACATTGACCACAGGTTTCGTGTTTGTAAAAGCGAGCGAGGATTTCGGTAGAGCGCACGACACAGGCATCTTCCGAGAGAACAATTAAGGCCGCCGTTCCAATCATGGAACCTGCAGCTTTCAAAGAATCGTGATCGAGTTTTACATCGGATTTTGAAGCGGGAAGAATTCCCATCGAAGATCCGCCGGGATAGAAGCCTTTAAGTTTTTTCCCGTTGAGCATTCCTTGTCCTAACTCGTCGATGATTTTTTGAATCGGAGTGCCCAATTCAATTTCATAGACTCCAGGACGATTCACTTCCCCAGAAAGAGAACAGAGCAAATTGCCACTGGAATTGGCAGTTCCCATCGTTTTGAACCAAGCTGCGCCGCGATCGAGGATATAGGGAACATTGGCAATGGTTTCGACATTATTAATGGTGGTGGGGTTTCCCCAGACTCCAAATCCCGCGGGGAAGGGCGGCTTCGGTCGGGGCTGTCCGCGTTTTCCTTCCAGCGATTCCATCAGCGCGGTTTCTTCGCCGCAGATATAGGCGCCAGCGCCTGGGTGGACATAAATTTCGAGATCGAATCCTGAGCCCTGAATATTTTTTCCTAAATAGCCGGCAGCGCGCGCTTCTCCAAGAGCCTTTTCCAACGATTGCCAACCCGCGCGGTATTCGCAGCGGATGTAGATATAGGAGGTAGAAGCGCCAATGGCATAGGCCGCAATGATGATTCCTTCAATGACACTATGAGGATCACGCTCTAACAACACACGATCTTTACAGGTTCCCGGTTCCGATTCGTCTGCATTAATCAAAAGATACTTTGGTCTCGGGTCCGTGCGCGGAGGCATAAAAGTCCATTTCAAACCCGTCGCAAAACCAGCTCCACCTCGACCTCTCAATCCGGAATCCTTGACGGTTGCCGTCACTTCTTCCGGTTTCATCTTCAAGGCTTTATCGAGAGCAACATAGCCGCCGTTGCTTTTATAGACAGAAATCGATTGAGAGTTGGGGAGAAGTACTCGATTGAGCAGATAGCGTTCTTTGCTCAAGAACTCCGTGTTCGCAATCACAGGAAGCACTTCGCTGGATTTCAAACTCTTGGAAACATCCGCGGGCTTGAGATTCTCTCGATAGCGAGTATCCATCGCAATCATGGGAGCCCAAGAACAAGCGCCCATGCACTCGACGGTTTCAATCGTGTATTGTCCATCGGCGCTGGTTTCACCGACATCCGCACCCGTGACTTCTTTGAGCTTTTCTAAAATCTTGCGTGAGCCGCGCAAATCACAGGAAAGATTGTGGCAAACTTCGACCACATGTTTGCCTGGTTTTTCCAAGCGTAGCAAAGGATAAAAACTCGCGACTTCGAACACTTTCGATTTTGGCAATTCCAAATACGCCGCCACATCGAGCAAAGTCTGCCGCGATAAATAACCTTCTTCATCTTGAATGATGTGAAAGATCGGAAGAATCGCCGCGCGCTTTTGTTTGTAGCGCGAGCAGAGCTCATCGAATTGTTTTATTTTTTCGCTACTGAGCATCAGCGATCACTTTCTCCCATGACAAAATGCAAACTTCCAATCACTGCAACGAGATCAGAAAGCAATCGTCCTTTGGCTAATTTTGGAATGGCATGAATGTTGACAAAGGAGGGAGAGCGAATCCAAAGTCGATGCGGTGCCGTGCCTCCGCGACTTACCACATAGAATCCGAGCTCTCCGCTACTCGATTCAATCGCGTGATAGCACTCGCCAGGCGGAATTTTCATTTCGGTGACGACTTTGAATTGATGAATCAATTCCTCCATAGAACTTAGAGTGCGAGTCTTGGGTGGCATCACATAGCGGCGGTCTTCGACATAAATATCGCCAGAAGGTAATTTCTCGACGGCTTGCTCGACAATGCGAAGGCTTTGTCGCATTTCTTCCACGCGCACGAGATAGCAATCGTAGGCATCGCCTTCTTCGCCGATCGGAATTTCAAAATCGTATTGTTCGTAACCTAAATAGGGCTCCGCTTTGCGAATATCGAAGTCAACTCCGCGAGCGCGTAAATTTGGCCCAGTGAGTCCCAGTTCAATCGCTTCAGCCGCCGTAATTTTTGCGATTCCTTTATTTCTCTCATACCAAATGGGATTGTCGGTCAAGAGAGTTTCGTACTCGTCAATTTTCTCCGAGAAGTCAGAACAGAAAGCGCGAATCATCGAGAGTGCTTTTTCATCGAGATCGTTTTGTACTCCACCAAAACGAATCCCGGACATATTCATGCGATGTCCGTGAATCCAATCAAAGATGTCGTAGATTCGCTCTCGTTCTTTGAAGGTGTGAAAGAAAATCGTGACTGCGCCAAGATCGATGCCGGAAGTTCCTACATAAATCAAATGCGCTGCGATACGTGAAAGTTCCCCCAAAATCACTCGTACTGCTTTACCGCGTGGAGGAAGCTCGATTCCCATCAGTTTTTCTACAGCGAGCGCATAGGCGATGTTGTTCAACAATGGCTGTAGATAATCGAGTCGATCCGTATGAGGGAAGAATCGGTGATATCCCAAATACTCGGCGGATTTTTCTTTTCCTCGATGCAGATAGCCAACAACCGGTTCGCAATCGACTACCGTTTCTCCGTCCAAGGTGACAATCAATCGCAGCACTCCGTGAGTGGAGGGATGTTGTGGGCCAAAGTTTAATTGAACGAGATCGCCTTTGAGCGCGTCGTCGGGAACAAATTCGAGTACTCTCGTTTCGTTACCCATTAACTATTCCCTCTTCCTCGATCCCATTCGCGAAAAAGACGCTCGGGCTCAATTCCCTCGAGAGGAAAGTCTTTGCGCAGTGGGTGATGGGGATAATTTTCCGGCATCAGAATTCGTTTGAGATTGGGATGTCCTTCGAAGCGAATCCCAAACATGTCGAAGCTTTCTCTTTCGTGTATGGCAATGCCAGGCCAAATGCTGATTGTCGATGGCACACAAGCCGTGGATTCTTCGACGGAACACTTAATCCTCAATCGCGAGGCTAGTTTATAGGAGTAGAGATGATAGACCACGGTGAATCGTGGCTCGTCTGGGAAATCGTCTACTGCGGTGACA
Source organism: uncultured Planctomycetales bacterium (assembly GCA_964570465.1). Taxonomy (GTDB): domain Bacteria; phylum Planctomycetota; class UBA1135; order UBA1135; family CAZMYG01; genus CAZMYG01. The sequence continues at coordinate 2,355 of CAZMYG010000133.1, read as the reverse complement.
CCGGAACAATGAGTGAATTCGAATCGTTCATCCCGGCAGAGCAATTTACAAAGATCGAGTAACTTTTCTTTTTCGACAAGGAAAACAGGCATGTCCTTGCCCAAACTTCCTTTCGCGGAAGTTTGAGACTCAGCAGCTTCGCAAAGAGTTTTCCATGTCTCTTCGTTCACGTTTTGCCTTTGTATTCCGTTTCACGTCGCTCTTGGAAAACAGGTTCCTTCTCAATTTTCTTTTGAATTTTGATCAAAGCGTCGATTACGGCCTCCGGGCGTGGGGGACAACCTGGAACATAGATATCCACAGGCAGAATCGAATCGATTCCCTGTACGACAGCGTAATTGTGATACATGCCACCAGAGGAAGAACAAACTCCCATGGCGATGACCCATTTGGGTTCGGGCATTTGATCGTAGATCTGTCTCGCGGCCTGAGCCATTTTCCAAGTAAGAGTCCCAGCGACGAGCATCAAATCCGCTTGTCGTGGAGAGAAGGATAGTTTTTCTGCACCGAACCTTGCGATGTCGAATCTAGGACCAACCAGGGCCATCATTTCGATACCACAACAAGAAAGTCCTAGAGGCATGGGCCAGAGAGAATTTTTGCGACCCCAATTCACGAGCGCATCAAGTCGAGTGGTGACAATGCCATCGCGACTTAGATCAATATTTCCCTTGTCGACTAGAGTTCCCATTCCAACGCTCCGCTTTTCCAGACATAGATGAGCCCGACAACGAGGACAAAAAGAAAACCGAGCACGGCGAGAAATGCACTTAGTCCCAAAGTTTTTGCAGAGACCGCCCAGGGGATGAGAAAAATCGCTTCGATATCAAAGAGGATGAAAAGTACCGCCACCTTGTAATAGTGAATGCTAAATCGAGTCCCTTCTGTTTCTTCCGGCGACATTCCGCATTCATAGGGCAAGTTTTTTCCACGCGCGCGAAAACGTTTTCCTAACCACTCTGAAAGAATGAGATTCCCTATCGCAAAACCCGCTGCGACCAGGAAAAAGAAAAGCAAAGGTAAATAGTCTCGAAGCATTCTTGCCTAAAAAAAATCGCGACGATCTTAGGCGATCCTAAGTTGTGATTCAAACAAGGAACTGCGGGCTTTTTGAAAGCTTTATTTCTTAACCAGCTTCCAGAATTGCTTTGGCCAGATGGAAGACTTGATCTACGGAAATTTGCTCCATGAGCTCAGAGCGCTCGGATCGCTTTCGATTTGGTGGGGGGCCAATCAGATCCGGAGGTTGGGCGACGGCGCTTTGTGTTCCTAAGGGGCCATAAATTACAGGGTCAGTAGGACCAAAAATTCCTACGGTAGGTCGATTGAGGAACGAGGCAATCTGCAGGGCTCCTGTGTCACCCGCGATAAACAAACTGCATTTAGAAACCAAGGCCGCAAATTCTTTGAGTGTCTTGGTTTCAAAGGCGACTTTCGCTTTTCCAGAAGCTTTAGAAGCCGCCAATTCCGCCAACCATTTTTCTCCGGGTCCCCAGCTCAGAATGGGAGTGAATTGCAACTCTTCCGCAAGTTTGCGTGCCAAAATTCCAAACAGATCTGCGGGCCATTGCTTGTCCTGACCCCAAACCGAAGTGCCTGGATGAAGAATGGCGAGTTTCTTTCCTTCTAATTCATCGCGCTTGAGATATTGCTCGACTCGTGTTGCGGCAACTGGATCGACTGGAAGTACAGAAAGCAAGGAAGTCGGCGCTGGGACTCCCAGCGGCTCTAATAATGAGAGATTTTTTCTCACACGATGGATGCGTTCTCCCGGCGGAGTGACCGGTTCTTTGATGAAGAGGAAATTTCCTTCTTTGCTGTAACGGCGAGAGAATCCGATTTTGCGTTCCGCGCGCACAAAATAAAGATTCATTCCTGATTTGAGATTTCCTTGCACATCTATGGCAACATCGTATCTACGCCTCCCAAGTCGTTTAAAGTGTTCTCGCAATGGGCGAGCAAAGTTTTTTGACCAATTGTTTCGAGGGAAAATAATCGTTTCGCGCAAAAAAGGATGGCCTTGAATCAATTGAGCAGGGAGTTCATCAACTAACCAATCAATTGGGGCGTTGGGGAAGGATTTGTGTAATGCTTCCAGCAAGGGAAGCGTGCACACGACATCGCCAATCGAGCTCAAGCGGATGATGAGAATCGACTCCGGAGGCGGAAATATTCGCCGCGCTTTATTTGGCAACATCTTTGGGCGGGCGATTATCTTGGCGCGTGCGATCTAATCAAGTATAAGTAGCGCCGGTTTCTTAGGGGTGGGCGGTATTTTCAGGTGATTTAACAACGAAAAGGAGATTGTGATGCAAAGCTTATTCAGCAAGATGTTGGCGAGTGCTGCATTGCTCG
>CAZMYG010000132.1:0-8312 GCA_964570465.1 uncultured Planctomycetales bacterium | reverse complement strand
GCGGGCCAGCCCTAGTCGCGCAGCGGTTCGCAGACGGGGTACGGGAGAGTCTCTTCCCCTCGGACAAGCCTAGTGATTGAACTTAATAATGATTACCCACTAATCACTCAGGCTCTAAAACAACTTCTAAACTTTTCTTCGAGGCAACCAAGATATGGAATTGCTCGCTTTTGGTTTTGTAGCCATCGGCTTCAACTCGCAAAGTGAAAGTGCCAGGACCTGGATGCAATGGTTCGTCCGAACCACCACGGACAATTTCAAATCGATCTTCTAACCAAATCGAGACGATCGCGTTTGGAATGGTTTTTCCTTTTGAGTCTTTAACGGCAACGGTCACAGGACCACCGCGAGTCAGATAGAGTCCATGAGGCTTTTCGTCTTGTCCCAGTTTCACCACAAATTCCTCTTCCACTCCAGCTCCATAACCTTCCACCTGAGCAACGAGCGTGTATTTACCGGCTGGCAAACAGCGAATATGGAAAATGGAGAATTTGGGATCGTAAACGCCTCGGCTTCCATCAGTGGAAACTTTCATCGCATCTGTCAGTTCGTAACTGGGTTGAGAAGCACCTTGAGGAAAGACGAGCAAGCGCCGCTTTGGCGGCCTTGAAACTGATGCCAACCGTTCGGGGAACGGGTAATCCACTGCAGAATCCGGCGCGATACGAATCTGCACTCGAATCGGAGAGAGTTCTATATCAGAATATTTTTCCCCTTCACGAGGCAATCTCAAATCCCCCCCATCAAACCATTGCGGCATATCTTCAGGATCGGGATTACGAACAAAAACGCGATATACACGAGCGGGCAAGGCATAGAGTCGATACTCGGCCATGGATTTGCAGCGCAACTGCGCGGCAATTCTTCCTTCTGCCGTCAGACCTGGACTGCGAAATTCCAATTGTGCGTTGCGAATCAAATTTCCTTTGGCATCTTTCACTTTGCCAAGCACTGCCCCAGAAGGACCAAAATGGATGAGTGATCGATCGCGAGCGCCTACACGCACCACGGCACTAGCACCGAATTCGCTATTGGGAGACCCGCTTAGAGGAGGAAATAGTACCGAAACGGTTAACCTCCCCACCGGCAAACGTTCGAATTGGAATTTTCCCAATGCGTCGCTCCAAGTTTGCCAGCGAGGCTTTTCGAGCGCACCAAAAGGGACAAGACTGATCAATGCACCTTTTAAGGTATTCCCATGATCGTCGTAGACTTCTCCTTCCAAAGAGCAGGGAGAATCTAGGTACAGTTCAAACGGCGCATCATCTCCAGTCGAACGTTTCAGAGCTGCGGCTAATTCCGAATGAACCGCAAGTAAAGAAGCACCCGAAGCCGCAGGCGCTTCGAATTGAAAGGATCCGTCCGCTGCCGATTTTGAAAGAGGACGTAGAGCTGCGGCATCCGTGCCACCGAGAATGACTGGTTCTTTTCCTCCCGCCTCTCGTGAAAGCACGAATACAGGTGTTTTCGAGGCATAGAGAGTAGCGCCTGCAACGGGAGACCCATCTAAACGGCTGAGCAGTTTTCCTTGAAAGGTTTGAGTTTCCCCACCATGAGTCGCTAGATAATGAAAAAGCAAAGCCAATCCAATCAAACCCGCACAACCCACAAGTACGGTGAGGAAAAACTTTTTCTGTGGGATTTGCTCTTCCATTTTATTTAGGGTTTCGAGGACGCAATTGCGCACCTTGCGGTGTATCGACAACGACATAACCTTTTTGCTCAATACAACCCCGCATCAAGTCTGCTTTTTTCCAGTCCTTATTTTTGCGAGCTTCTTCTCGGGCAGCGAGTAAGGCTTGAAGTTCCTTTTCTATCACTTGGTCTGTTAAATCAAAAACTCCGAGAACTTGATTGACTTCTTCAAGGTATTTCAAAACTGCCTGGGCACCAGGCCAATTCATACGTGGCGTACGACTCACATCGTTCAATTCTGAGACAAGTTTAAAAATAGCCGCCAACGCAGCGGAGACATTGAGATCGTCATCCATCGACAACTCGAAATTCTTTCGAGACTCAGCAATTTGCCCTTCTGGTATGTCGCCAGCATCCGGACGACTTTGCATCCCTTTCAAGTCCGCAACAAAATTGTCGATACGCTGCAATGCTGCGGCAGCATCTTTCATTGCATCCCAAGTAAAATTCACCGGAATACGATAATTCACTCGAATCAAGGCATAGCGAAGCTGTCTTCCGTTGAACCCTTTCTTCAACACATCGCTGACCAAAATCACATTGCCTAGCGACTTGGACATCTTCCCGCCATCGACTTGCAAGAAACTATTGTGAAGCCAATAACGGACAACCGGTTTCTTTCCCGAAAAACCTTCGGATTGAGCGATCTCGCATTCGTGATGAGGAAACACCAAATCCTCTCCACCGGTGTGGATGTCAAATTGATCCCCCAAATACTTTCGCGACATCGCCGAGCATTCGATATGCCATCCTGGAAAACCACGCCCCCAAGGAGAATCCCATTGCATCACATGTTTAGGATCCTGTTTCCAAAGAGCAAAATCGGCAGGATGCTTTTTCTCCGGATGCACTTCCACTCGCGCACCAGCGACAAGCTGCTCTAAAGTGTTATTGGAGAGCTTCCCGTAGTCGTCGAATTTTTGAATGTCAAAGTAGACATTGCCATTCACCACATAGGCTTTTCCCTTTGCGATGAGGGATTTCACCATCTCAATCATCTCCGGGATATGTTCCGTGGCGCGGGGATAGGCAAAGGCGGGTTTGCAACCAAGCTCTGCTAAATCCTTTTTAAAGATTTCCTCATAATGTTTTGCTATAGCCCAGGGATCCTTGCCTTCTTTGCGGGCGGCTTCTTCTAATTTGTCGGCACCAAGATCCGCATCGAGAGTGACATGGCCAACATCTGTGATATTCATCACCTGCTTGACATCGAAGCCGCGATATTCCAAATAGCGTCGCAGCAAATCGGAGAGTAAAAAGGCGCGATAATTTCCGATGGAAGGGGTTTGGTAAACAGTCGGGCCGCAGGAATACATCGTGACTTTTCCCGCTTGCGCTGGCTCGAAAACTTCCTTGCGTTTTGTAAGAGTGTTGTAGAACTGGACTGACATAGAAGAGAAAAAGTAACCGAGATGGCCTCATTCCCCAAGCTTTCCCTGTCCCGCTTTCGCTTGGAGCGGGAATTAGGCTCCGGAGCCACTGGCACGGTGCATGAAGCGATTTTGCTTCAGCCCCTTGCTTCGTTACCGGTTGGAACTCGGGTTGCGGTCAAATTTCTTCATCACAATCTCAGTGAAGACAGTAGCGCCCAGCGCCGTTTTCTCAGGGAAGGCAAGGCCGGACTCAGTTTGCAGCATCCCAATCTGATCCGTGTCTATGCCGTTGAAGAAGTCGCGATTCTGGGTCAGAAGTTACTCTATCTCGTTATGGAGTATCTCGAGGGGAAAACCCTTCGAGAATTACTTCTAGAACAATCGCCACTGTCAGAAGCCTTGGTACGCAATTTAGGCTTACAACTCGCTTCGGGACTTGCGGCCTTGCATGAGAAAGACATCGTCCATCACGATGTGAAGCCGGAAAACGCTATTCTTACTCCTGAAGGACGCCTGGTGTTGATGGATTTAGGTTTTGCCCGACCGATTCAATCGATTTCGGAATCTCAAAGCGGTTTTGTTGGTTCTCTCGCCTACGCAGCACCTGAACGTATTCGCGGACAGCAACGTCCAGATCCACGTTCCGATTTATATTCGCTCGGTGTCTCACTCTATGAGCTCGCCGCAGGAAAAAGACCCTTTCCTCAAGAGGATCTGAGCGCTCTTCTACATTCGCAGCTCGAGGAAAATCCTCTTCCTCCTTCAAAAGTAAATCCGCGAGTTTCACCTTTTCTGGATGTGCTGATTCTTTCCTTGCTGCAAAAAGATCCCGCGCGCCGACCTAAGAACGCCAGCGAAGTTGTGAAATTGCTTGAAGAAGGGGAAAACTCAGCTTGGTGGAAATCGCGAATACAAAAAGGCGAGATCAAAGCTTCTTTTCAACTGCGACATCAAATTCCGTTTCATGGCCGCAAACGAGAATTGTCCACTTTGGAAAAGGAATGGCGTTTTGCCCGTGATGGGCATTTCCGCGTGCTTGCCCTAAAAGGCCCAGAAGGAAGTGGAAAATCCCGACTCGTCGACGAGTTCGTCGACTTGTTGCGTAATCGCCGTCCCCCTCCTCTCAGCTTATATGGACGTTCTCCACGTAATGAAGAGCCACCTCCCTGTGCTCCGTTTGTTGCTGCATTGGAAAGATATTTAGGACTACCGTCTCAGGCAGAAGTTGGACCGGAAGAACTGCGCCGTCTGAAACGGCTTTTAGGCAATGTGCATGCAACACGGCTTTACGATGCCTTGCGTGGTAACGCTCAAGAGTCTCAAGGTTATGAAGAAGCGTTAGCTGAAAGCTTTGTCGCTTTTCTAGACACTCTTTCTTCAGAAGGCCCTGTAATACTTTTCCTCGACGATTTCTCTTGGGCTCATCGCAGTACCTTGCGCGTCTTGGAAAAATTACAAGAGCATCCGAAAAAGCCTTTGCTGATTTTGCTGGCACTTCGTGGCGATGCTATCTCCACGGAAATAGGGCAACTGTTGGAGTCGCTCGAAAAACGCAACCTGTTTTCACAGTTAGCGATTGCCAATCTCAACTCGGGAACCATTGAACGAATCTTGCGCGATCTTTTTGTTCCCCAAGTAGAGATCAAGGAATGGACAAAGCTTCTCGAAGAACACAGCGGCGGAAATCCTGGGCTGCTCGTAGAAATCTGGAACACTTTGCGATTGAGAGGCGTGCTGATAGAAAAAGACGGTCGCTTTGAAACGCGCGGCTCCCCTCAAGAGATTCCTTTGCCCAACACAAGCATTGAAGCGATACGTGAACGTCGCGATTTACTCGAAGCTCAAGAACGAGGGTTACTGGAATGCGCCGCGGTTATTGGAAATCGTTTTGACACGGAATTGTTAGCCAAGGCCTTCGATGTCGATCCTCTCGTCGTGCTGCAAGGACTGAATCATATTGAAAGACGATATGGACTCGTCGTCTCCGCGGGAAAAGGATTTCGTTTTACTCGTCCTGTCGTGCGCGACATTCTCTATCAGGATTTAAGTGAAGAAGTTCGCCAAGAAGCACATCGACGTTTACTACTCGCTTTGGAAGACTCCATCCGAGGAAAGAAAACTACTCCACGTAATGCTCTGACCTTGGCCACTCACGCCTCGCGAGCTGGAGAACATATTCGAGCTTTGCGTTATCTCATTCCTCTTGTGGAATGGATGTACGCGCGCGGTCTCTTCGAGAAAGTACAACGCCTGGGACATCTCGCGTTGAAACACCAAAAAGAACTTCCAGAAGACTCACAAACTCTTCAAAAACGATTCGATATGTTGCGGCGAGTCAGCGAAGCCGAAGGACGACTTGGTTTACGCGAAGAAGAAAAAAGAGATCTCGAGGAATGCGCCAGTATCGCACGACAACTAAAAGAGGGTTCCCGAATTGGCGAGACCTATTTTTTATTTGGCCGATTCGCGCATAGCACAGGGAAGTATCTCGTCGCTTTGAATTACTTTGAACGCTCACATGACTATCTCGAAAAAGCTGGCAAAAAAGATCTCGCGAGAGAGTCCTTGTTGCAGCGAGCAAATGTACTTTCTTATCTCGGTGATTTTGTCAAAGCGGAACGCTACTTTGAAAAATTACGCGGAACGCAAAGCTCGGCTTCGATTCGCTTGCGTGCTTATTTGGGTTTGGGGAAATTGCATTTTGATCAAGGGCTACTCGAAGCAGGCCTGCAAGACTTCCAAGAAGCGTCTAATCTTTTGAAAAAACATCCCAACTCTCTCAACTCTTCGTTGCAGTCTTTGTATCGAGGACGTGCGCTTTCTTTACTGGGACGCGATGAGCAAGCCTTAGCGGATTTTGAGCGTGGCGTTTTGAATAGCCAAGAATCCGGAGATCGACGACTAACGGCATTATTAGAAGCGGAACGCGGAATCACGCTTAGCCATCTACAGCAAAAAACAGCCGCGCGTGCCGCTTTAGAACAATCTATTGCTCTCGCTCAAACCGTTGCCGATCGCTATGCGTTAGCCATTGGGAAAATCTACCTAGCCGAACATCTTTTTGATTCTGCAGCGCTCGATATGAAATGGCTGAAGCAAGCGAGTGTTGCCGCTGAGGAATCAGAACTCCCGGAATGGCAATTGCGAGCCAAGTTGGTGTTGGCTCGTTATCACCTACGAGAAGGGAAAAGCGACCGAGCCTTTTCTTCCGCTCAAGAGGCGATGGAAATCTTGCGACAAAATCCCCTTTCTTTACCCACTAAGATCTTTGCCTATTTCCGCTACTACGGGGTTCTTCAAGCGCTACATCGAGAACAAGAAGCCTTGCCCGCCTTACATCGCGCGCTGCGTCTGGCGAATGCCGTCGCTCGATTATCTACTTCGAAAAAGACTCGAGATTCTTGGTTGCAGTCAAAACTAGTCTCTTCCGTTTTTAACGCGGCGAAGAGACGTCAACTTCTCTAATTGCCAACCAAAGCGGTGAATCCAAGAAACCGCTGGTTTTAATGGAGACATCGTTGGGTCATAAGCTCTGAGAACGTGTAAAAATGAGTTGTCATTCCAACTTCCATCGCGATGCAAATACTCGATTCGCTTGCCATAGCGATAGAGACGAGTGAGGTTTTTAATGCGTTGTGCCTGAGAAAGTTCAGTGAATTTTTGTGAACGATCGAGATCGAGAATCAACACTCGCTGAGTTTCATTTTCGACAAAGAGGTTTTTGGGATGTAGATCGGCATGGAACGCTCCGAAATCATGCAGGCGGCGAATCAATTGTCCCGCTCGATCGAGAACTTGTTGTCGCAAAAGATTGTCTTTTTCTTTTTGTAGAAAGGACAACAAGTCCTGCCCCTGAATCTCCTGACTCAAATAAAACAATCGATAAAAAGGAAAACTCCCAAAGGCTACAGCGGCAAGTGGTGGCGGAGTTGGAATGCCAGCCTGAAAAATCTGAGCCGTCAAAACAAGTTCGCGCAGCGGGCGTTCTCCATCACAAAAACGCGAACCAGTAAGAAAGCGTAATAGTCCGCCATGGCGATACTGACGCAATAAAGCCGCGCCCGAAGACAACTCGACTCGACGTAAATTTCCCCGACCGGATAGAACCGTTTTCGTCCCCAGATTTTCTATTTGCTCAGAGTTGAAAAATCCCGCAGTTTGCAATGAGGATTTGAGATCGGCTCGATAGGCGACTCGAAAACCGGAAGCTTCCTCCCCAACAAAACCTTCCGGCAGAGAAAAAAACGGGGACATCCTTAACAAATCACTACGGCCAAGGATGTCCCCATCAAAAAACTACTGGGGGGTCAACAGAAAGCCGTGAAGCTTTCCGCCAATAATCCCAATTCCGGTGATTTTGCCGGAATCATTCACACTGTAAGCTTCTCGCAATTGCCAACCCGGATTGGCCACAATAAATGCAGTCAAATCCCGAGCAACAGTCGAACCGGGTTGCCACATAACGGCCTTGCGGGCTTGCCCAGTCGCCTGGCACCAGCCAACCACGCGTCCCGACTCATTCACAGAGTAGGCAGCGCTAGTGGTCAAAGTACCCGTGCCCAAAATTCCCAAAGCGTTCATGGTTGTGCCATTGCGACGGAAAGCGCGAACGCGATTACTGGCATTCGCTGCATAGCCAACAATGACTCCGTTCTCGGCAATATCCATCGCCTCAGCACCAGAAGTTCCACCCAAAGAACCAAGGTTTGTAGGAACCAAACCATTCCACACCACTGCACGAATTTTTCCGGTCGCATCTTGCGCGCGGCCGACAATTTGTCCGGAATTGTTAATGGCGTTAGCTCCGGCACTTTGCCCACCCAAGCTGGGTAGAGCTTGCATCACTCCACCCTGCCAGAGGAAAGCACCGTGGGTGCTGTTTGGAAAACGCAACCAACCTACGACTGCATCGCTGTCGTTTAAATCCGTCGCTTCGCTTTGATAAGCACCATTAATCACACCGAGATCGGTAAAGGTACCGGCATCCCAAATAAAGGCATGATGAATGAGATCCCAATCTTCTCCATCAATGAAAATATCGTCGAGTTCTGAAGAGCCACAAATCTTGCCTGCCGTGTTGATATCTGAGGCTTCGGAATACAACCCACCACCCATCGTGCCCATGGGTGTACGGGTGAGTCCGTTATTGGTCCAGTGAGTCGCGATAGGACCTGTGGTCAGGAATTTTCCGACTATGGTCCCGGCATTGTTGATTCCAGATCCAAAACTGGATTCATTACCCAC
>CAZMYG010000131.1:0-8495 GCA_964570465.1 uncultured Planctomycetales bacterium | reverse complement strand
CTCGATAGAATCGCATGTTTTCGCAGAAGGAAAAATTGCAACATCCATGATTATTATGAAATTTGGCGGCAGTTCGCTCGGAGACGCAGCTCATATCCGTGTTGTCGAGGGAATTGTTGCCAAGCAAAGAGATCGCGAGCCCGCGTTGATTGTCTCCGCACATAGCGGAGTCACAAATCTATTGGAAGAAACCGCGCGCAAGGCGGTGCGTGGTAAATACTCTCTCGATGCTCTGAAGGAAAGACATACGACGATTTTGAAAGAACTCTCGCTGGACGAATCGTTGCATGAGCCGTTTTTCAAAGAGCTTGACGATTTGTTACGAGGGATTTCTCTAGTTGGAGAACTCACTCCGCGTTCGATGGATTATGTGCTCTCTTTTGGCGAGAGACTTTCCGCGCGCACGATTGCAGCGCATTTTACAAAACAGGGATTTCCAGCTCTTGCGGTAGATGCTTTCGATGCAGGGCTCATCAGCGATTCGAATTTTGGTCGCGCACGTCCGCTGCCTGAGTCCGCAGCAGAAATTAAGAAACATATTTGTGGGATGAAAAAATTGCCTGTAATCACAGGCTATATCGCAAAGGATTTGCGAGGGAATATCACAACCTTGGGTCGCAACGGCAGTGATTATTCCGCGGCTATTTTTGGAAACGCCATTGATGCACAAGAGATTCAAATCTGGACCGATGTCGACGGATTGATGACGGCAGATCCGCGCGTTGTTCCGCAAGCGCATCCGATCGCGACATTATCCTTCGACGAAGCAAGCGAACTCGCCTATTACGGAGGCAAATTGCATCCGGCGACTTTGCTGCCCGCCATGGTGAAGGGAATTCCTGTTCGCGTGCTCAACACGAAGAATCCCGCTTCTCCTGGAACCGTAATTCTCAAAGAAGTGAAGTCGAGTTCTGAACAAGCAAGTGCTCCGGTTCGCTCCATTGTTTACAAACGCAATTTGCATTTGATCAACGTGACTTCGACAAGAATGCTCGGACAACCAGGCTTCATGGCCAAACTGTTTTCCGTTTTCGATCGTCACGAAATTTCGATCGACATGATCGCGACAACAGAAGTTTCCGTTTCGATGACTACGGACAGCGCACGCAATCTCGAGGAAGCGGTCTCCGAGCTTCGCAGCTTCTCAGAAGTCACGGTCGAATCAGAAAAAGCGATTGTCTGTGTAGTCGGTCACGGCATCCGACACGCGCCAAAAGTGCCAGGGACAGTTTTCGCGACACTATCGGCAGCAGGCATTCGAGTGCAAATGATTTCTCAGGGAGCGCTACGAGTGAATGTTGGATTCCTCGTCAATCACGAAGATGTTGCTCCGGCAGTTCAAGCATTGCATAAAGCATTTTTTGGATAGAATCCCGGCGTGAAATTTCGCCGATGGATTCGCGCCCTCATCTGGCTGTTTATTCTTGCCATTCTGCTTCTGGTTGTCAGAGCAGAGCTTCTCGATCTTCGTTATGTTCCAAGTCCTTCGATGTCGCCAACCTTCAACGAGGGAGACTGGCTTTTGCTCGACAAGTTCTTCAGTCGTTTTGGTGAACCCGATCGCTACGATCTCGTGATGTTCGAAGGGGAAACAAGTACTGGAACTTTGTTTGCCAAACGAATCGTTGGATTGCCCAGAGAAAAAATTCAAATCGTCGAAGGGGATCTTTTCCTCAATTCCTTTCCGCATCGCAAATCGATCGAGCAATTTCATCGTCTAGCAAGCCCAGCTGTAGGAAGCAGCGAAAATTTGGGAGCTCTTCCTTTTGAAAAAGGAAAGAATGGTTTTCCGCTGCGAGACGGTAGTGTGAAACTCAGTTTTTCCTGGCCTCCGAAAGGGAAGCTCTTGGTGTATTTTTCACGAGGCGCCACTCTGTTTCATTTTGAAATTGAATTTGGACAACCAAACCACATCATCCTTTCGCGCATCGAGAGCGGTCAGAGAACCACTCTTCGAGAAGCCGACATCGATCAGAAAAAGATGGGCAGTTTTCATGAACTAGAAATCGGGCACATGGACGGAAGGCTTTTTTGTTTTCTCGATGAAGAAGCGCTTTGTCCTCCTTTCGAACGCGATCTTCGGCCTGGTCCTGCGGGTTTGCCGAGCTTGGGAAACGAAGGAGCAGGCACCGTTTCTTTTAGCTTCTCTGGCGGAGAACTTTATGTGGAAAGCTGGAGACTGCTTCGGGATTTGGATTATTCAAACCATGGTCGTTTTGGTGTCAGTGAAGTCTGTGTATTAGGACCCGACGAATACTTTGTCCTAGGGGACAACTCAGGAAATAGCGAAGACAGCCGTTTTTTTGGATCGATTTCAAGACAGTCCATTCGGGGGCGTCCTCTAGCCGTGGTGTGGCCCCCAAATCACCTACGTAAATTATAAAAATTTAAGAAACTGCAAAACCTTCACAGGAAATCCGGGTTTTATGGAGCCTTCGATGGAAAAGCCAGCGAATCAAAAGGATATGGGAGCCGAGCTGATGCTCCGCTTCCAAGCTGGCGATAGTCGAGCCTTTGAGGAAATCGTGAGTCATTATCAAAACACCATCTATGCCTTTCTCTATCGCTTTCGCGGTCGCGAGGAGGGTTCAGAAGATCTGGCTCAAGAAGTGTTTCTTCGCGTGTTTCGTTCGAGGCGCAACTATCAGGCTCAGGCAAAATTTTCCACTTGGCTCTATCACATCGCCTGCAATCTCTGTCGCAATGAAGTTCGAGACAAATCGCGACGAATTTCTTTGGTTGATTCCGCGGAAAACTGGGATGAACAACGCGCGCGAACTTGGAGAGACGAAAAAGCTGTTCCGCCAATTGAGAATCTTTCACAAGGAGAAATCTCCAATCAAATCCGTTCCTGTCTAGACGAGCTTCCAGAAAATCAACGCGCGGCGATGTTATTGAACCGATATCACGGACTTTCTTATCAAGAGATTGGAGAGAGTTTGGAGCTAAGCGAAAAGGCCGTGAAGTCTTTAATGTCCCGTGCGCGAGAGAAGCTAAGAGAGAAACTAACACCGTATTTTCGAGAGGAGCTACGCAAATGAACTCCGCCAAGATGAATTGCCAAGAATTTCTCGAGGAAATGAGCGCGTATTTTGATAACGAGCTCGATTCCTCTGCTCGAGAGCGCTGCCAAGAGCATGAACGCAGCTGCATAGCTTGCCGAAACGAATTAGAGCGAACACGTCGAGCGGATGATTTGTTGGGAATCTACACGGCTCCAAAATCACCGACAGGTTTCGTAGAAAAAGTGAGTGCCGCGAGTAGCAATCCTCAAAACCATAGTGCTGCAAGCCGGAACTGGTGGAAAGCCGCCGCCATATTTGTCTTGGCGCTTGGAGCTGTGGGAGCCTTTTTCTGGGTGAGTCCTTCGAATCATAAAGCGGAAGAAGTCGTTGTGCAGAGGGAGAACGATGAAGCCGTCATTGAAAATTTAGAAGTGCTGGAGAATTGGGATCTGTTGCAGGACGAAGCGTTAGTTGCTGCACTGAATCTTCCCGAGGAACAATTTTCTGCCGTGTTGAATGCGGCAGAAGAAGGTTTGTGAGGTTGATATGAAAGAAAAACTGCTATGCGTGTTTGGTTTCTTATTTTTGGCCGCTCCGGTTTTCTCGCAAGAAGAGGAGAAAGCAAAGCCGCGACCCAATTTGAAAGAGAAGTGGAAGAATCTTTCTCCAGAGGAGCGAGAGCGACTCCGCAAGCGATTTGATGAATTCAGCCAATTGCCGCCAGAGAAACGAAAACGTTTGCTCGATCAGTCGGATCGATTGAAACAAGTGCCTGAAAAGCTTCGCCCCCGAGTGAAAGAGTGGGCGGATAAAAATTTTTCCCCGGAAGAAAGAGAACGTTTAAAGGCTCTTCCTGAAGAGCAGCGTCGCGCAGAGCTGCGCAAAATTGCAGATCAGCGAGTTGCAAGAGCTAAACAGGAAAGCTTGGAAAGAATTCGGAAAAACGGAAAGTTGCCGCCAGAGAAAATCCAAGAACTTGAAGCATTGCCTCCACGGGAGTTTTTTCAAAAAATGAAGGAATACCGTCGCGAGTGGATTCGCAAAGAGCATCGAGAAGAGAAAAAGCCCAGCAAACCGATTTGAAGTAATTGGAAAGTCCTCTTTGGAGGGTAGAATCGGCGCTCTTTCGTAGCCACTTCTGCCAAAACCAAGGAGGACTTATGACCAATACAGAAACTATTTCTCAAACGGAAACTACCCCACGTCTCGAGCTCAACGGCCCAGCGCCAGATTTCGAAGCCAACACCACACACGGACCGATTCAGTTTTCAAAGTGGGCCGAAGGCAAATGGGTGATCCTTTTCTCACACCCTGCGGATTTCACTCCGGTATGCACGACTGAGTTCATCGAGTTTGCCAAGCGCTTCGACGATTTCGAAAAGAAGAATGTGAAGTTGATCGGCAATTCGATTGACAGTGTCTACAGCCACATCGCGTGGACACGGAATATTGAAGAGAAATTTGCTACTACGATTCGTTTTCCTGTGATCGCCGATCTCGATCAGAAGGTCGCGAAGCTCTATGGCATGGTTCATAAGCCCAGTGCAGCGACAGCCACGGTTCGCTGCGTGTTCTTCATCGATCCCAAGATGAATGTGCGCGCGATGATTTACTATCCGCTCAATGTTGGCCGTAACTTTGATGAGATCACTCGCGTGGTCGATGCCTTACAGACCGTCGATAAAAATGCAGTTGCTTGTCCGGCTAATTGGAAACCCGGCGATGCTGTCATCGTTCCTCCTCCGACCACTGCAGCCGCAGCCATGGAAAGAATGACGACTAAAGGCATCGAAGTCAGCGATTGGTATTTCTCGAAGAAAAAAATCTAGGCAATCGAGAAACAACTCACGGTCGGTTCCTAACTTTGCTTTGTCTCCAGGGAGATGCGAATAAATCGTTGAAATCTATGGCCCCTAAGTAGGGGAACCGGCGCATTATTTCGTAACAGGAGACAAAAGCATGAAAGTTCAATTTAGAGGTGCCCGCGTGAATCATAGAAAAGGCCTTACCAATCTGCGCGGCTTGGTTCTGTCGGGATTGCTTTGCGCTGTGGCATTGGGTGGCAGTTCCTCGGCGCAAGAAATCTATTATGCCGACCGCTTCAACGGGGCAATTCTGAGATCGGCTCTAGACGGTTTGGGAATGGAAACTGTGCTGCAGGGTCTCTCTATCCCCGACGACATCGCGATCGATCCCCTTGGGCGGCGAATCTACTTCACGACGGATTTTGGCTCCATCCATCGAGCGTATTTGGATAGCGACGTAACGGAAGAGCTGCTTTCAGGCAGCCTTTTGGGGGCAGCGAACGATATTGCCGTGGATTCCCTACAGGCGAAGCTCTACTACATGGAATTCCGCCTTGGGGAAAACGCGAGAATCCGACGAATGAATCTAGATGGTTCAGGCGCTGAAACGGTGTTCGGGCTTCCAATTCAGTATCCAAGGACTATGGTCATTTTGCCGATTCAAGAAAAGGTCTACTGGATTGATCCAGGTGTAACAATCTACGGAGGGATCCGAAGCGTAAGCATGAACGGCAGCGGCGAACATCAGATTGTTGCAGCTCCTCAACCACTTTTCCCTTCTGGGGGGGAGTGCAAGTGGGTAACCATGGCAGTTTCCGAGTCCCTGGGAAAGATTTTCTATTTTGGTTGTGGTCAGTTCTACAGTGCGGATTTGGATGGATCGAATCCCCTCCAGATCTTGGAGTTCCAGCAGGGGTCTCCCCTCTGGACTTACGGAAAAGCCGGTCCTATCAGCATCGACGAAGCGGGAGGAAAGCTATACTTCAGTGCTGATCCTGATGGGGATAACCCTTTTGGTCCTTTGCCTGAGGGACTTTACCGATGCAATTTCGATGGCAGTTCGTTCGAATATGTGACGGCGCTAAACGGTTTGGAACCTCGTTGCATCGATGGGACTGCTGATCAACCCTCCTCGATCCCCACCCCGCTGGCAGAGAAAATCGGTTCCCGTTATCTCGCAGTAACTCCTGCACCAGGAAAGAATCCAGTCGCCTTGAAAGTGGTTGCTCCAGCAAATCAGTTCGTTCAGGCAGATGGCACTCTTGGCACAACACCCATTTCGCAATTGCCTTCGCAATGGGGAACGGTTTATGTGCGCGATGCACAGATCGTACCTTCCCTGGATTGTGAAGTGCGGACTATCTACATGAATGGACCCATCGAGCTGCCCTCAGATCCAGGGATGGTCAGAACTGGAGTCTGGGGCGATACGAAAGAGCCCGGGAATGGAATCGTGAACCTGGACGACATCTTGGAAGTGCTTGTCGATTTCGGAACTGCTTGTAGTGCTTGTCCCGACGTCCTCGGCTCTGATCTTGTAGGAATAAACGGATTGCCCGATGGAGTGGTTACCCTCGACGATATTCTTGCCGTGTTGGTTTCCTTCGCAGGACATGGATATCCAAATCCATGAGGATTTAAGAGCAACGTTGCGCGCGGCAATGCCGGCAAATTCCACAAAAGAGAAACGGCCAAGGTTGCTGATTTTTGTCTAAGAGTCTATTCTGATCGCTCCTTCCATGTGTGGATTCATCGGCATTAACGCGCCCAGTGGAGACATTGTCGGCGAGATCTATGAAGCCCTGATTGCGGTGCAGCATCGCGGTCAAGACGCGGCTGGGATTACGACTTACAACGGCAATTTCAATGTGAAAAAAGGCCTCGGGCTCGTGCGGGAAGTCTTCAATCCCAAAAACGTCGCCCGACTTCGCGGAAATTTAGGCGTTGGACATGTGCGTTATCCCACCGTTGGTGGTGGCGCCAGCCAGGATGTGCAGCCATTTCACGTGACTTTTCCCTACGGAATCGCGATGGCGCATAACGGCAATGTCACCAATTTCCTCGATCTAAAAAACAAGTATTTCGCTGAGCGCGGGCTGCAACTCGCCTCTTCCTGCGATCTCGAAGCGATTCTCTATGTTTTCGCGCAAGAGTTGACCAAAGGCGGAACCGGTCCATTGAACACAGATCGCATTTTCGATGCGGTTCGAGGTGTTTTCGAGACGGTGAAGGGTTCTTACTCCGTAGTTGGTGTTGTAGATGGAGGAATGCTCGCTTTCCGCGATCCATTTGGAATCAAGCCGATCGTGCTCGGCGAGCGAATCGAAAAAGACGGACAGAAATCCTATGCCATCGCTTCCGAGTCCGTGGTGCTCGATGTGATTGGTTATAAGCGCGTGCGCGACATTCAAAATGGCGAAGTGCTTTACATCGATCGCGATCGAAAAATCCACAGCAAGATTGTCGTCGAAAAACCGCATCGCCCCTGCATTTTTGAAATTGTCTATTTCGCGCGTCCCGATTCGATCTTGGATGGCATCTCGGTGTATCAAACACGCCGGCGATTTGGTGAAAAGCTCGCAGAAAAATGGAAGCGGGAAAAAGGCCCAGAAATCGACGCGGTGATTCCAGTTCCAGACACAGCGCGAGAAGCGGCGAATGCGATGGCACTGGCATTGGGAGTTCCCTATTGCGAGGGACTCGTGAAGAACCGGTATATCGGGCGCACTTTCATCATGCCGAGCCAAGAGGCGCGCACGAATTCGATTCGCCGCAAGGTCAACCCGATTCCTGCGGAATTTCAAGGCAAACGTGTACTGCTCGTCGACGATTCGATTGTGCGCGGAAACACATCGAAGAAGCTCGTTGAAATCGCACGCGAAGCGGGCGCAGCTAAGGTGTATTTCGCTTCTTGCTCGCCACCGTTACTTTCTCCTTGTCCTTACGGAATCGATATGTCGACGAAAAACGAATTCATTGCGCGTGATCGCCAAGTCGACGATATCCGCAAGGCGATCGATGCCGATTATTTGATCTATCTCGATCTCGCGGACATGAACGAATCGGCTCGTGTAGACAATCCAAAAATCGACAAATTCTGCAACGGTTGTTTCACAGGCGAATACCCAACCGGCGATGTCACGACACAGATGCTCAACGCGATCGAAAACGAGCGTCTCGACGCACAGAACAAAGCGGGCGCGAAAAAACCGCGACGATCGAAGTTTTCTACTTCCTTTCTTATTTAATTCAGGAGAATCGCTATGCCTTCCATTGCTATCGTTGGTGCTTCTAGTGATCGCAGCAAGTTCGGCAATAAAGCGGTGCGTGCTTACAAAAAACTCGGTTGGGATGTGTTTCCTTTACATCCGAAGGAAGAACAAATCGAAGGACTCAAGGTCTATCGTTCGCTCAAAGAACTTCCCCAGCCTCTCGATCGCGTGACGCTGTATGTCTCTCCTAAGATTGGGTTCTCGATGCTCGATGAAATTGCTGCAGCAAAACCAAAAGAGCTTTTCGTCAATCCAGGCGCTGAAAGTCCAGAACTGCTTCAAGAAGCAAAAGCAAAGGGGATTAACACCATTTTCGCTTGCGCGATTACCGAGGCAGGCGAAAGCCCTGCGGCCTATTGAAACAGTAGAGATTTTCGCTCTAATCCCCATTCGCGATTTTGCGACATACCTAA
>CAZMYG010000130.1:0-8598 GCA_964570465.1 uncultured Planctomycetales bacterium | reverse complement strand
TCAGCAGTACGCCTAGGAGAATCAAAGGAAAGTATTTCATCGTGTCACCTCGCCGGTTAATTTGTGCCGGATTGTAGTTAATTAATTTGAAACTTGCAGACAGATAAAATTATTCACTCACGGTGGTTTCCGGCAGCCATTTTTCTGATTGGCGTTGCTTTCTTTTCTCTCAATTTGGGAGCACGCGATTTTTGGCAGCCCGATGAGCCGGATTTCGCTCAGATCACGAGTGAAATGCAAACGCGCGGGGATTATTTACTTCCTTATCTAAATGGAGAGCCCTATTCCGAAAAGCCACCTCTGCTTTATTGGAGCATGATGACCAGTCATTGGCTTTTTGGAAATCCGAAAGAATTTTCTTATCGATTGCCCAGTGTGCTTGCGGGAGCGGGTTGTTTGTTATTGACCTTCCTCTGGGGCAAAAAATTATTCTCAGCGCAAGCAGGTTTGGGAGCAGTCTTGATTCTCGCAAGTAGTTTCCAATTCCTATGGCGATCGAGCTATCTACAAACAGACATGCTTTTTGCCTTTTTCTGTTTCATGACTTTGTTTTTTCTGTGGAATTGTTTCGAGGTCGAGAAGCCAAGCTGGAAACGACTTTCCTTTTTTTACTTAGCTTTGATCCTGGCGCTTCTCAGTAAAGGACCTTTTGCTGGAGTGATTGTTTTTCTTCCGCTTTTCGTTTTTTTGATTTGGGAAAAGAATCTCAAACGGCTTTGGAGTTTGAAATTAGTCCCAGGACTTGTCGCCGTCGCAGTCTGTGTGGGTTGGTGGTATGTGGTAGTTGGCTCACAAGCGGGTGAAGGATTTTTGCGCGGTGCTTTCATTCGCGAACATATCAATCGCTTTTTTGATACAGACAGTCACAAACAACCCATTCATTATTATTTTACGACAATTTGGGGAGACCTCTTTCCGTGGTTTCTTTTCATCCCGATTGGGCTTTATTGGGCTTGGAAAAACCGCAACGAAAGAGCCGTGCGCTTTTTGTTTGTCTGCTTTGCAGTTACTTTTCTCTTCTTGACGGTTTGTGATTCGAAACAGGGGAAATATTTATTGCCGGTTTTTCCTGTACTCGCGCTTTGCATGTCTCAAGCAATTCTATCGAATGAAAAATTCGTTCGTTTAGCGCTCAATCTACTTTCTGCTCTATTTTTCGTTCTTGGAATTACGGGCATTGTGATTTCGCTGACTCATGCTTTGCCTGAATCTATTCTCAATAAATTATCCGAAGAAGAGATTTCCCCAGAAAAAGCGCTCCGTTTCTTGGCTATACTCCATCCACTAGCCGCTGCGGGACTCTTCAGTTTTTTAGCGCGCTCTCGTTCCAATTTGTTTCGATTGGGAACTTTGGCAGGTGGAGTATTTATTTCTTTCCTGGTGATCACTCATTTCTATCCTCAGTTGAATGACTTGAAATCCGCCCGTCCTTTGATGGAGAGAACGGCCGTTCGATTGGTTCCGAGTGCAGAGCTTGGCTGTTTTCCCTCTTTCCGTGGCGCCTTTGCATATTACAGCGGACATTTAGTTACTGTTTTGAAGGAAGAAAAGGATGTGAGAGACTTCTTCGCTTCTCCAGATCCGCGTTATTGCTTGATGCGGGCAGATGAGTGGGAACGGGATCTAAAAACTCCTTATCAGGAATTCGCTTGGGAAGTGGATCGTTCAAGAATTGGAGGAAAATTTATGGTTGTGATTGGGAATAGAAGACCATGACGACAGCGACAATCAGCAATCCTCGATTTTCGATTGTTGTTCCGATTTATAACGAACAGGAAAACATACCGATTCTGATTCCACGTCTTTTAGATGCGGCCAAGAAAACAGGACAGAGCTTTGAAATTGTTCTGGTGAATGATGGGAGCAAGGACCATTCACTTTCTCTTTTGGTGGAATGGCAGAAAAAAACACCCGAACTTGTCATTGTCGAATTCAATCGCAACTTTGGTCAGCATGCGGCTGTGTTCGCCGGTTTTGCGGAATCGCGAGGCGAGTTTGTGGTGACCATCGATGCCGATTTACAAAATCCTCCCGAAGAGATTCCTAAAATTTTGGCCAAATTCGATGAAGGCTACGATGTGGTCGCAACGATTCGGAAAGACCGTCAAGACACCGCTTTTCGCCGATTTGCTTCGAAGTTGATCAATAAAATCACACGTCGGCTGACTGGAGTTGATCTACACGATTACGGCTGCATGTTGCGTGGCTATAGCCGGGAAGTCGTGGATGCGATGAGTGCGACACAGGAACTTTCCACTTTTATTCCGGCACTAGGCGCTTCTTTCGGACGCAATGTCTGCGAAATTGAAGTTGCTCATGCTTCGCGTGCAGCGGGGGAATCAAAATACAATCTCTTCCGTTTGATTTCTTTGCAATTCGATCTCGTGACGAGTTTTTCTCTCAAGCCGATACGTTTTCTCACCTTTGTTGGTGTGGGCATTGCTTCTCTCGCATGCGCCTTCGCGGTTTTCCTCATCATGATGCGCTTGCTCTACGGTGCTGCATGGGGACAGTTCGGAGTGTTTACTCTTTTCGCCGTAATGTTCTTTTTCATTGGCGCTCAATTTGTCGTTCTGGGTTTGCTTGGCGAATACATTGGCCGCATCTATATGGAGGTACGAGATCGACCTCGTTATCTCATTCGTAAGGTCTATCGCAGCGGCACATGAAACAAGTTTTGCTATTTGCCGCACTATGTCTCAGCTGTGGAATTGCAGATCGAAACTATTTGCGAGTCGGTGGGGAAGGAAGACCGGAGTGGAAACAGCAGGAGATTTCTCTTTCTGAAAAGGCCACTCGTTTTGAAAAACAAATCGAGCGCTTCATTTCACCCATCGGAACTTTGATTTATTCTCAACCGACCGATCAACCGTTTCGTTATGCAGGCTTCGGGGATGTTTGTGATTGGACAGGTGTTTATCTCGCATCGCAATCCTTGCGCTATCGAGTCACGAAAGAAAAAGAAGCCTTCCAACGCGTGGATCAGCTACTTAAAGGGCTTGAAACTTTGCACGAAATTACCGGTGTTCGGGGGCTTTTCGCGCGTAACGCGATTCCTCCAGAAGGTCCAGGAGTTCCCGTTGGCGAAGGGGGAGTTTGGTTTGACGGAACTGGCAAATATGCAAATTGGCGTTGGAAAGGAGATGTCAGTCGAGATCAATACAGTGGGGCGCTCTGTGGTTTAACTCTCGCTTGGAAATATTCAGAGAATGAAAACATACGTCAACGAGTTGCCCTGCTTGTTTGCGCGATTGTGGATCATTTAATTGAAAACGATTTTGTACTGACAGATCCCGACGGAAGAGAAACGACACACGGGAATTTACGCGCCAGTATTTATGGAGTACCCGTTGGCGTGAACGCGCTGATCTCTTTGCTTGCGTTGAAGCTAGCGGCGGAGAGTTCGGGAGAAGAAAAATACCGCCTCGCCTATGAAAAGAAAATTCAAGAAGGTTGGGGCGAAAAAGCGTATTGGGCCAAATTCCAGGTTTTTGGTTTAACCAATCACAATAACGACAACATGTCCTTCCTTTGCTATTACCCGTTGCTTCTTTTGGAAAAAGATCGCGAAATCCGTCCGCAATTCCTCAATTCTTTGCGCCGCTCTTGGTTCTATGTTTATCGAGAGGGAAATTCTTTTTTTAGTTTTGTCGCTGCCGCATTCGGAGTTGCTGACGAATTAGGAATAGAAGAAGCCATTTTGACTTTGCAGCTCTATCCACTCGATCGCCGTGGTTTTGGCTACGATCATCGAAACGAGTCTCGCTTCGAACACGCGTTTTTTTCTTCCCGCAAAGATCGCTTGCGTGCGGAATATCCCATCCCTATCAATTGGCGCAGTCCGGATTCATTTTTGTGGAAGGGTGAGCCCGACGAGTTGGAAGGAGCGACAGGAGAAAATGGAGAGTCGGAGT
The DNA here is from genome assembly GCA_964570465.1 of uncultured Planctomycetales bacterium. GTDB lineage: Bacteria > Planctomycetota > UBA1135 > UBA1135 > CAZMYG01 > CAZMYG01. Next base: position 4,684 of record CAZMYG010000130.1, on the reverse strand, counting down.
ATCCGGCGAATGATTTTTTGCTCGCCTATTGGATCGGCAAAGAAAACGGGTTCCTGCCATGAAAAGCGTGGTCTTTGCCTATCACAATATGGGCTGTATAGGTCTAGAAGTTTTGCTCGAGAATAAGGCGGAAGTGTTGGCCTTATTCACTCATGAAGACGATGCCAAGGAGAAGATCTGGTTTCGAAACCCCGCCGATCTCGCACGCGAAAAGAAAATTCCTGTATTTACGGAAAATCCGAACACCACGCAGTGGATTGAAAAAATCAAATCTTGGAAACCAGATTTTCTTTTTTCTTTTTACTATCGCAGTCTGCTAGACAAGCAATTGCTGGAAATTCCAAGACTTGGCGCTTTGAACTTACACGGTTCTCTACTTCCAAAGTATCGAGGTCGAGCACCTTTAAATTGGGTGTTAGTGAATGGGGAAACCGAAACCGGTGTGACTTTGCATTACATGAATGCGCGAGCCGATGCTGGCGATATTGTGGCGCAGAAGCGTGTGCCTATCGAATTCGATGACGATGCATTGTTGCTTTCCCAGAAACTCGAATGCTCAGCCAAAGAATTGCTTCGAGAAAACTATCCGCTCTTAGAAAAAGAGAAAGCAGCTCGAATCCCTCAAGACGAATCCAAGGCGAGTAAATTTGGTCGGCGTACTCCTGAAGACGGGCGAATTGATTGGCATTGGCCGGCTTCTCGCACTTATAACTTGTCGCGCGCTTTGGCCCATCCTTTTCCTGGAGCCTTTTCGAGCTTTCGCAAAAAGAAATGGTTGATCTGGAAATCGCGTCCAGTTTCGTGGGGAGCGAAGCTCGATCCTGGAACGATTCATATCGGAGCATCCGGCCTTTTTGTGGATTGTGGAGAGGGGAGACTGTGGGTCGAGCGATGCCAAATCGAAAATGAAGAGGAATGGCCTGGAATCGAATTTTTGAAGCGAATGAAAATCCAAAACGGAGAACGCTGCGAGTGAAAGTATTGATCCTAGGTGCAAACGGCTTTATCGGCTCCACCTTAGTCCGGCAGCTCTTGGAAAAAACGGACTGGGAGTTGGCCACTTTGGATTTAAGTGGTGATCGACTCAAAGCTTTCGAACAACATCCCCGATTTCGTTTCTATCGCGGCGATTTTTTGAAGGCTTGGGTTTGGATTGAAACACAAATTCAACGTTGCGACGTCATTTTGCCTCTTGTTGCGATTGCGACTCCAGAAATTTATGTCAAAGATCCTTTGCGAATCTTTGAGCTAGATTTTGAGGCGAATATGCGCGTGGTTCGCCTCTGCGCACGCTATCGCAAGCGTTTGATTTTCCCCTCTACATCAGAAGTCTATGGCATGTGTCCTGATCGCGAGTTCGATGAAGACAGTAGTAACTTAGTGCTGGGTCCAGTTCCTAAGAGTCGCTGGATTTATTCCTGCAGCAAACAATTGCTCGATCGAGTGATTTGGGCCTATGGGGAAAAAGAAAAATTGCCCTTCACTTTGATTCGTCCTTTCAACTGGGTCGGCCCCAATCTCGATACCGTGAATCCAAAACGTCCCGTAAAAAGCCGATCGCTCACAGAGTTCATTGCCAATCTTTTGGAGAATAAGCCCATCGTGTTGGTCGATGGTGGCAAGCAAAGACGAAGTTTCTTGGATATAGAAGAAGGAATTGATTGTTTAGTGAAGATTCTTCAAGACAAAGGGAAAAAAACCAACGGAGAGATACTCAATATTGGTTTCCCTCAGAATGAATTTTCTATTTCTGAACTGGCGGAGATGACGCGAAAAGAATTTCAGAAACAAACGGGATCAAAAAGAATTTCTCCCATAGTTGTAGAAAAAGCCGAGTCGGCTTACGGGCAAGGCTATCAAGACGTACAAAACCGTAGGCCTTCCATCGCAAAAGCCACGCGACTCTTGAAGTGGAAACCTCGTATTCCTTTGCAGCAAACTGTCGAAAGAACTGTTTCCTTTTATTTGCAACAACGGTGATTCCACAAAAAACCATCGCCATCAAAATCGATGTCGATACCCGACGAGGCATGGAAGTCGGAGTCCCAGCTCTACTCAAACTGCTTCAAGAATTACAAATCCCTGCCACTTTTTTCCTTTCCTTTGGTCCGGATCGTTCGGGCACGGCGATTTGGAATGTGTTTAAGCAAAAGGGATTTCTCAAAAAAATGCTGCGCACCAATGCGCTCAAAATGTATGGCTGGCGCACTGTTCTCTCGGGAACCATTTTGCCGGCGAAACCCATTGCTGCGGATTATCCCGATCTTGTGAAACAAATTGAAAAAGAAGGACATGAAGTTGGGGTGCATGCTTGGGATCATCGACTTTGGCAGGACAAACTCGATCAACTCGGCGAAGAGAAAACACGCGAACAAATGCGCAACGCCTGCGAGGCATTTAAAAAGATTTTAGGACGTCCCACTCGTTCCATTGCCGCTCCTGCATGGAGAATCAATCACATTGCGTTGGAAATGGAAGATTCCTTGCAGCTGCTCTACGCCAGCGATTCGCGGGGGAGTATGCCGTTTTATCCCAAGCTAGAAGGCAAGACTTTCCGCACGCCGCAATTCCCGACTACGATTCCTTGCATCGAAGAAATTGTTGCTGATGGAGAAAGTAGAAACGACACGATTCTCAAGATTTTGCTCGATGCCTTGCGAGAAAAGGAACTCAATGTCTTTCCCGCGCATGCCGAAGTGGAAGGGACTTTGTATCAGGATTTGATGAAGCAATTTGTTCGAGAGGCGCAAAGTCGTGGCTATGAATTCCTTACTTTGGAATCTCTGGTGAAGAAAACGACGGAATTGTTCACTCGAGAATTGCGCTTTGTTTCTTTGCCTGGTCGCGCCAGTTTGGTTGCAGCGCCGGCACCGTGAGCTAAGATCTCTTGTTCGTTCTTTGGGGGCGATCGGTTTCGACCGGATGTCTTCTTTTGCAGAACGCGTGTCGAGGGTCCAGGTGGCCTCGTAAAAACCTGGGAAACATTAAGTGCTAATAACTACGCACTTGCTGCTTAATTAACTAAGTAGCCGTCTTCTCCTCTTGCCCGCGAGAGGGGAAAGACGAAACAGCGGGCTGGTTCCGGAGCGACGCCTTACCGCCGAGGAATGAGAAAAACTGTCAGGCTGGCTGCGGGGTTTCTAGCTTTCTGAGATCCCAAGGCGAGAACACGCAGAAAGCTACACACGTAGTGGTCTGTAAGAGCTGCTCCTGGCACGGGGGTTCGATTCCCCCCGCCTCCACCATACAACGGTTTCTTTTTTGGAGACGGTTTGTAGGCAAGCATGGTTTGCCGAGACTCCGGGGAATCGAGTCATGGAGAGATGTCGCTCCGCTGTCCTCGCGAGTACGCTCGGCAGCGTCGCAACCCAATCGCACGCGTCGCTCGGCGGAGTACCGCCTCGCCGACGCCGCATGAGCGATTCCCCCCGCCTCCACCAATTCAAAACTTTGGGGACAAAACAAAAAGACTTCGCGCCGTCTGGGGTCAAGTTCTCTCACGGCCCAGCGCTCCCGGGTCGCGCCCGCAAGGGCCGTGAGAGAACTTAACCCAGACGGTGCGAAAGATTCCGTTAAAAATGATTCCAGAGATATTGATTCGTGACTTCGTGATGGAATTGCACTTCGCCTCGCTTCACTCGTGTCCCTAATGCTTTGGGACAACGATCTGCGGAAGCGAGTTTCAATTCCGCAAATTTCGACTGCACGCTTTCTCCAAACAGTTTTGCTGTCCATGAGCTTTGTTTGAAAAGGCGAATGGCATCGTAAATGTTGTCCGGAAGGAAACGAGTTCTGGCGCGTTTGGCTTCATCCTTGGGATCGGATTTTGGGCCTTCCAAGCCAGTGCGGAACAAAGTGTAAAGCGTTTGATAGATATTGGTGTCCGGAGCCACCGAGCGAACTTCCACGCGGGCGCTTTTCTCATTCCCCAGAGGAATTCGAATCATGGAACCGCGATCGATCGCAGAAACTTTGATTTGATTAGGCGCTTCGAAATGTGGATCGAGTCGGCGATAGGAATTCACACTGGCATTGAGCACGAGGCAAATATCCGGAGCGGAATTCAAAATTCGATCGATGAAATCCCAGGCCTGCTTTGAAATTTTGTCTTTACCCTTTTTGTCGTAGAAGAGATTGCTATCGGCTTTTCCAATCGAAAGGTTCGTGTGCGCTCCGCTTCCGTTAATTCCGACAACGGGCTTGGGCAAAAAGGACGCGGTCATATTCATGCTGGCTGCGATTTGTCGGCAAAGTAATTTGTAGAGTTGAAATTGATCTGCAGCGATCAAGGCTTCGGAATAGGAAAAGTTCATCTCAAACTGCGAGGGCGCAACTTCAGGGTGATCTTTTTCATTGGCAAAACCCATGGCTCGCTGCGCTTCTGCGGCCGCATCGATAAATTTTCTCAATGGGTCATTGGGCAAAGAGTGGTAGTAACCACCTGTTGAGCAATATTCGAATTTTCCTGTGGTGGAAAAATGCCTTTCCGCATCACCACCTTGAAAGAGAAAGCCTTCGATTTCGTTTGCGGCGTAACAGACGGTTTTGTTTTGCTTGTACAAGCCCGTCATGAAATTTTTCAAACGCCCGCGCAAATCTCCTTCATAGGGCTCTCCGTCTCTGGAGAAGACCTCGCCAAACACGAGTACTTTTCCAGGTCCAAACACGTCGGAAGGCAGCCAAT